>NZ_SJUW01000014.1:0-53692 GCF_004337105.1 Exiguobacterium sp. SH3S1
TCATTCCGTCGACTTCCCCCCGAAGGGTTCCGTCGATTTCCTGCGCTCGACTTGCATGTATTAGGCACGCCGCCAGCGTTCGTCCTGAGCCAGGATCAAACTCTCCAAAGAATTTGATATAGCTCTTGAAAATGACGAAGCTTGCGCTTCAATCAAAACTTGTAAAACTTTTTTTGCCTCATCGTTCAGTTTTCAAAGACCAAATGTTGTCGTGTTAGCGACTTTTTAATAATAGCGAGTTCACTTTTTAAAGTCAACCGTTTTTTATTATTTTTTCACTTTTTTTCTGTTGCTCAAATTTGAACAGCAGCGACGTTTATTAATATATCAATGCCTGCACTATTCGTCAACTGTTTTTCTAAAAAAACTTTGATTGCTTCAAAAATTATTTCGATACGCTTAAATTGGCCGTGGACTCCCTTCTTAACCAATGGAAAAGCTCAGGCGAAATCACCTGAGCTCATCACTGGCAAGAGAACATTACGACGATTTAGACGAGACGCGTTTCTTCGTCTTTAATGACTCTTTAGGACCACTATTCGATTTTGACACTGCTTCACCGTGCGCTGGCGCTTGGAAGCGATGAAGCATCAACACTTGGTAAGCGTTGGCGAACACGAGCGTCGCAAGTGCCGGCCATAGAAGAGCGATCTCATCTGTCGCTTGCAGTGCCGGAATCCACTCGATCAACGTAATGACGATCATCAAGAAGAGCGCGGGGATAAATGCACTCGCGTTCGTCTGTCTCGCCTTGCTCGTCGCTACGATCCACGACACGACGACTAGGACGAGCATCTCTCCGATATAACGCCACATGTGATCATTGCCAAATGCGAGCATGCGTAGATAGACCGCGTCAAATAACGCGAATATGATCAAGACCACTTGAACTCGATTCCACAGTTTCGCTCCGCGGAATAAATCCAAGCCGACACGGTGGACGATCAAGTAGGCAAAAAAACCCATCATACTGATTCCCGTCCACGTACTCGAGTAACTGAGTGCCGTCACAATCGCTTCCCACGACTGACTGACCAAATAACCCGGATTGGCGAGTAAATTCATCAGGAACCCAAATAGCGTCCCGAAAACGAGTGTCGTCCAAAACAAACGTAAAAAACCTTGTACTTTCATCTGCTAACCATTCACCCTTCTATTTGTTGAATGACCGATTGCGCCAATTCATCATATGTTGTCTCAAACGGATGCCCGTCCCGGTAGACCGAAGGCGCAAAGTCGTCTTCATTGTCATACGGCTGACCGAGCGGGATTTGCGCGAGCAGTTTACTCTTGAGCGCTTCTGATAATTTTTCGCCGCCGCCGTAACCGAAGACGTATTCTTTCTCGCCCGTTACCTTGCTCTCGAAGTACGCCAT
This sequence comes from Exiguobacterium sp. SH3S1, assembly GCF_004337105.1. Lineage (NCBI taxonomy): Bacteria > Bacillati > Bacillota > Bacilli > Caryophanales > Exiguobacterium > Exiguobacterium sp. SH3S1. The sequence goes on from NZ_SJUW01000014.1 coordinate 1,377, forward strand.
ATTCTCAATGATTCCGAGCACTTTATGGTTCGTCTTGATTGCCATCGCACCCGCTCGAGCCGCGACGAACGCAGCGGTCGCGTGAGGTGTCGTTACAATCAACTCCTGGCATGACGGGAGCATCGAGTGGATATCAAGCGCGACGTCACCTGTCCCTGGCGGTAAATCGAGCAACAAGTAGTCGAGGTCGCCCCACTCCACATCATTGAAGAAGTTGTTGAGCATCTTCCCGAGCATCGGTCCGCGCCAGATGACCGGCGCATTGTCTTCGACGAAGAAGCCCATCGAGATGACTTTTACCCCGAACCGCTCGACCGGGATGATCTTTTCACCTCGGACGACGGGACGTTCTTCAATCCCGAGCATGTCCGGGACACTGAACCCGTAAATATCTGCATCGATCAAGCCGACCCTTTTACCGGCACGTGCTAACGCGACCGCCAAGTTGACCGACACCGTCGACTTCCCGACGCCGCCTTTTCCTGAAGCGATTGCTATGAACGTCGTTCCTGAGTTTTCACGAAGGATAGCCGGTTTTGTCGCTTCTTTTAAACTTTCGTCATTTAGCGCTTCGAAACGAAGGCCGACCGTCTTAAAGCCTTTTCCTTTCAACAATGTGACGATCTCTTGTTGCAGCTGAAGCTGTTCCCCGCTCCCGGTCTGACCGAGCGCCACTTTCACGCTGACATAGTCTTCTTTAATTCGGACGTCTTTCACGCCAGCTGTATCTCCAAGCGTACGGTTGATCGTCGGATCGACCAATACTGCTAATTCTTCACGAACTTGTTCTACTGTAAGCATGTCATTCCCCCTAATTTCTGTCTCGATAACAGTATATCAAAAAAAGCGTTTTCTTGAGGGAACGAAAACTAACTATTTCTCGAGCAACAAAAAAACTCTCCGCCCATAAAGGGCGAAGAGTTTAGACCAAACTTTTCGAAGATTAACGCTTCGAGAACTGTGGTGCGCGACGTGCTGCTTTAAGACCGTATTTTTTACGCTCTTTCATACGTGCGTCACGAGTCAAGAAGCCTTTTTCTTTGAGGCTTGGACGGAATTCTGGGTCCGCTTGAAGAAGCGCACGTGATACGCCGTGGCGAATCGCTCCAGCTTGTCCAGTGAATCCACCACCGTTAACGTTAACGATGATATCGTATTTACCTTCTGTTTCAGTCAATACGAGTGGTGATTTTGCCATCATGATCAAAGTCTCATGACCGAAGTATTCTGAAATATCACGGCCATTTACAACAACTTTGCCGTCACCTGCAACGAGGTGAACACGAGCCACCGAGTGCTTGCGGCGGCCAGTTCCGTAGTAACGTACATCTGCCATCGTTTAGTTCCTCCTTGTGTCCCGATTAACCGCGAAGTTCGTAAACTTCTGGTTTTTGTGCTTCGTGGTTGTGCTCAGCTCCAGCGTAAACGTGGAGTTTAGTGAATTGTTGACGACCGAGTGATCCTTTTGGAAGCATCCCTTTGATCGCGAGTTCAAGCATACGCTCTGGGCGTTTTGCAAGAAGCTCTTTTGCAGTTTGTGATTTCAAGCCGCCTGGATGACCTGAATGACGGTAGTACATCTTGTCGTTCAGTTTGTTACCAGTCAATTTGACTTTCTCAGCGTTGATGATGATGACGTGGTCTCCGCAATCAACGTGTGGTGTGAAAGTTGGCTTGTGCTTACCGCGAAGAAGTGATGCTACTTCACTAGTCATACGACCGAGTGTTTTGCCTTCTGCATCGATAAGGTGCCATTTGCGTTCTACTTCAGATGCTTTAGCCATGAATGTCGTGCGCATGTGGAATACCTCCTAAAATGTCTGTTCATTTGATTTTTTTAATGCTTGTTTGATGCTTTATCATAATCCTAGTTTACGGGGCTAAGATTGTGGTTCATCTCTCAATGTGAAAATGAAATGCCAATGAATATGATACGTTTTTACAAGGGGAATGTCAATCTACTTTTTTATAATTCACATTCCATAAATATAGACCGTGCGGTGGAGCCGTAATCCCAGCACTGCGGCGGTCTTTCGCCGCGAGCATTCGACTCACATCGGCCGGTTCATACTTCCCTCTGCCAACCTCCATTAACGTACCGACCATAATCCGGACTTGGTTATACAGAAAGCCGGATCCGACGAAGCGAAAGTACATTTCGTCTCCCGCCTCAACAAGTTCCGCTTCATAAATCGTGCGGACACGGTCCACCACTTCTGACTTCGTCACCGAAAACGAAGTGAAATCATGTGTTCCGACGAGTGACCGGAGCGCTTGACGCATCCGTTCCCGGTCAAGCGCATACGTCACCGTCACGACATGGTGGCGGCGGAACGGATCGACGTCAGTGCGAATGAAGTAACGATACTCTTTCCGTTTCGCACCATAGCGGGCATGGAAAGAAACATCTACTTCTTCGGCCGAACAAACAAGGATATCATCTGGCAACATCGCGTTCAACGCTTTGACGAAGCGATCTGCCGGCATTGATAAATGCGTATCGAAGTGGATGACCTGACCTTTAGCGTGAACACGGGCGTCTGTCCGCCCAGAAGCGACGACTTTCACCGCCTGACCATGCATCCTCGCAAGAACCGTCTCGACTTCGGCCTGAACCGTATTGCCGTTCGGCTGGACTTGATAGCCCGCATAATTCGTCCCATCATAAGCAATCGTCAATTTAACCCGTCTCATCCTATCCCTCGCAATCCAATCAATATGAGTGTCAAGCAGACGAAAACGATCAACAATCCTGTGTCGCGCCGTTCCCACGTCATCTCACGCCACCTCGTCCGCCCTTCACCCCCACGGTACCCGCGGGCTTCCATCGCCGTGGCAAGGTCCTCAGCCCGCTTAAACGCGGACACGAACAATGGGATCATGAGCGGGACGACCGCTTTTAGCCGATCTTTAATCGGACCACTCTTTAAATCGACGCCTCGCGCCTGTTGCGCCTTCATGATGCGATCCGTCTCGTCGGCTAGCGTCGGCAAGAAACGAAGCGAGATGGACAGCATCAGGGCGATCTCGTGTGCCGGCACTCGTATGCGTTCGAGTGGACGAAGACCGGCTTCAATCGAATCGGTCAGTTCCATCGGCGTCGTCGTCAAGGTGACGAGCGTCGTCAACATGACGAGATAGAAGAAACGGAGCGAGACGATCAAGCCCATCCTCACCCCTTCCGAGTAAATCGAGAACGGACCGAGTGAAACGAGCAACGTCCCTTCCCGATTGAAGAACAGTTGCAACAGGAGTGTGAACACGATCAAAAATAAAATCATTTTCAACCCGTTCCATAAATAGCGCCATGACAACTGAGACAATTTGACCGCGAATAACGTGAACGCGAGTAAAAACACGTTCGTCCACAAATTGTCGGCCAAGAAGACGACTGGAATAAACCCAAGGATGAACAACGTTTTGGCCCGAGCGTCAAGTGTGTGCAGCCATGAATGACCGGGAATGTATTGCCCGATGATCATATGGCTCCCCCCTTTCTCAACTCGGCCGCAATCCAGTCCGCTAGTTCGACTTCCGTCCGAAGGGATGGAGGCTCGACTCCGAACGTCGGTGCGAGTTCAAGCGCGAGCCGAAGCACGTTCGGGACGTCGAGTTGCAACGAGCGAACGAGCGACTCGTCCTTGAACAGTTCGAACGGGTCACCGTCGAAAGCGACTTGTCCTTGTTCCATGACGACGACACGTTCCGCATACGTCAACACGTCATCCATGTCATGCGAGACGAGGATGAGCGTCAAGTCGAGTTCTTCTTTTAAACGTTTAAATAGCGCCAGCATGTCTTGACGGCCGAGCGGGTCGAGTCCTGCCGTCGGTTCATCGACGACTAAGACGTCCGGACGGCTCGCGAGCACGCCCGCAATCGCGACACGTCGCATCTGTCCGCCCGACAAATCGAACGGGGAACGGTCCCATAACGTTTCATCGAGACCGACAAGGCGCAGGGCCGCATGAGCCCGTTCTTTCGACTCGGCCTCCGTCGCACCGAAGTTGCGGGGACCAAACATCACGTCGCGTTCGACCGTCTCTTCAAACAGTTGATGCTCGGGATACTGAAAGACGAGCCCAACGCGGCGCCGAAGCGGAAGCAAACTTTGCTTTTTATCGCGACGCTTCGTAATCGCACGTACTGTAATGTCATCCACGACGACACGACCTTTTGTCGGTCGCAGTAAGCCGTTCATGTGCTGAACGAGTGTCGATTTCCCAGAGCCGGTATGGCCAAGAAACGCAACAAGCGCCCCCGACGGAATAAATACATTCACATCGCGCAGCGCGGTTCGTTCAAACGGAGTATTCAATTGATATTGGTAAGTCACTTCTTCAATGCTAATCGGCATAGATGGTTCACCAACTCCGAATGTTGTAGCATCAGACGATCGAGTGGTATGCCCCGTTCCTTCAGTTCGAGTTGCATCCGTACGATAAACGGCACATCCAATTGGATGGCACGTAACGCTTCCGGATTTCTAAACACGTCTTCTGGTGTACCGGTCATTGCAATTTTCCCTTTAGACAGGGCAATGATACGGTCGGCAAACAACACTTCGTCGAGCTCGTGTGTAATGGCGACAACGGTCATCCCTTCTGAGACGAGCTGTTGTACCGTTTGTAACACCTCTTTACGCCCAATCGGGTCGAGCATCGAGGTAGCTTCATCGAGCACGAGGACATGCGGGCGCATTGCGAGAGCCGAAGCAATCGCAACACGCTGCTTTTGTCCACCGGATAACTGATGCGGTTCACGGTCCGCTAGTTCCGATAATCCAACGCGCGCTAGACTGTCATCAATTCGACGAACCATTTCTTGACGTGGAAGTCCCATGTTTTCGAGAGAGAACGCCACATCATCGCGCACGGTCGCCCCGACAAACTGATTGTCGGGATTTTGGAAGACGACACCGATCCGTTTACGAACGTCCCACACGTCTGTGGCGTCCGTCGGATCGAGCGTCTCAACCCGGACCTCTCCTTCCTGAGGAAGCAAAAGCCCGTTCCACAACTTCGTCAAAGTCGACTTGCCGGAACCATTATGGCCAACGATGGCGAGCCATTCCCCTTTGTATACATCGAGTGACAACCCGTCTAAGGCTGGCTCGGTTTGTCCCGGGTAACGAAACACGACATCGCGTACCATAATTTGAGATTCCATCTGTCGACTCCTTTCCGATGTGGAAACAGGGCAATACGTGACCGCATGCCCTGTTGACTGCCTAATGAATTAGACGAGTTCGATGATTACGACTTCCGCACCGTCACCGCGGCGTGGGCCGACTTTCATGATGCGTGTGTATCCACCTTGACGTTCAGCGTAGCGTGGTGCCACGTCTTCGAACAATTTTTGGATTGCGTTTTTCTCTCCAGCGCTCTCTTTGCGAACGAATGAAGCTACTTGACGACGGGCATGAAGATCGCCACGTTTTCCAAGAGTGATTAATTTTTCAACGACTGGGCGAAGTTCTTTCGCTTTTTGTTCAGTTGTTTGAATGCGCTCGTTGATAATAAGGTCAGTTGCAAGATCACGCAAAAGAGCCTTGCGTTGCGAGCTTGTACGGCCAAGTTTCGAATAAGCCATTACATTTCCCTCCTTCGGTTGAACTTAGTCTTCTTTACGCAAGCCCAAACCGAGCTCGTCCAACTTGAGTTGAACTTCTTCGAGTGATTTACGTCCGAGGTTACGGACTTTCATCATCTCTTCCTCTGATTTGTTTGCGAGTTCTTGAACAGTGTTGATGCCGGCGCGCTTCAAGCAGTTGTACGAACGAACTGAGAGATCGAGTTCTTCGATCGTCATTTCAAGTACTTTTTCTTTTTGGTCTTCTTCTTTCTCGACCATAATTTCTGCGTTGAGAGCTTCGTCAGTCAAACCAACAAAGATATTCAAGTGTTCTGTCAAAATTTTCGCTCCAAGCGATACTGCTTCTTCCGGACGGATTGAACCATCTGTCCACACGTCTAATAGAAGCTTATCGAAGCTAGCATCTTGACCGACACGTGTTTTGTCTACTTCGTAGTTCACGCGTTGAATCGGTGTATAGATCGAATCGATTGGAATGACACCAATCGGCATATCATCACGTTTGTTATCTTCTGCCTGGACGTAACCACGACCACGGCGAGCAGTCAAACGCATGCGAAGCGTCGCATTGTCAGCGAGAGTCGCGATGTGGAGCTCAGGATTCAAGATTTCAACGTCGCTATCATGGGTAATGTCTGCCGCAGTGACAGCACCGGCACTTGAAACGTTAATCTCAAGCGTTTTCTCTTCTTCCGAGTACACTTTGAGCGCTAACTTCTTGAGGTTTAAAACAATTTGGGTGACGTCTTCGACGACTCCGTCAATCGTTGAGAACTCGTGAAGCACGCCATCGATTTGAACCGCCGTAATCGCTGCACCAGGAAGCGATGACAATAAAATTCGACGCAGTGAGTTGCCGAGAGTAGTGCCATATCCACGTTCAAGCGGTTCCACCACGAATTTACCAAACGTAGCATCCTCGCTGATTTCGACCGTTTCGATCTTTGGTTTTTCAATCTCGATCATCTGAACCCCTCCTTGAGTGTATCCTGCCACGCAGCTTGCGCTGCATTGTATATGTTGTTCGTGCTAGGTAAGCCCATCACACGCACAAACGATTATACGCGGCGACGTTTTGGAGGGCGGCAACCGTTGTGCGGAACAGGTGTTACGTCACGGATTGCAGTTACTTCAAGACCAGTAGCTTGGAGGGCACGGATTGCCGCTTCACGTCCAGCACCAGGACCTTTAACGTTAACTTCTACTGTACGCATACCGTTGTCCATTGCAACTTTCGCTGCAGTTTCAGCAGCCAATTGTGCTGCGAACGGTGTCGATTTACGTGATCCTCTAAATCCAAGGTTACCAGAAGTAGCCCATGAGATCGCGTTACCTTGCGTGTCAGTGATTGTGATGATTGTGTTGTTGAATGTAGAACGGATGTGTACCACACCGACTTCAATATGCTTTTTGACTTTACGTTTTGAACGTACATTTTGCTTACGTTTCGCCATTGTTCAATTCCCTCCTTTACTTCTTCTTGTTCGCTACTGTACGGCGTGGGCCTTTACGAGTACGCGAGTTGTTCTTCGTGTTTTGTCCGCGAACAGGGAGACTACGGCGATGACGGACACCGCGATAGGCGCCGATCTCGATCAAACGCTTAATGTTGAGTGAAACTTCACGACGAAGGTCACCTTCAACTTTAATTCCGTCAATTGCTTCACGGATGCGGTTGATTTCGTCTTCTGTAAGATCACGTGTGCGTGAATCTTCAGATACGTTTGCAGTCTTCAAGATTTCTTGTGCTTTTGTTTTACCAATACCAAAGATGTATGTGAGCGAAATAACGATACGTTTTTCGCGCGGAATATCTACACCAGCAATACGTGCCATGTGTGCACCTCCTCTTAGATTAACCTTGTTTTTGTTTGTGTTTCGGGTTTTCGCAAATTACCATTACTTTTCCTTTACGGCGAATAACTTTACATTTTTCGCAGATCGGTTTTACCGACGGTCTTACTTTCATGATTATACCCTCCTCCTGGAAAAATCGGAGTTACTTATAACGGTACGTGATTCGCCCGCGAGTCAAGTCGTACGGAGACAACTCGACAGTTACGCGGTCGCCTGGAAGGATTCGAATGTAGTGCATCCGAATTTTCCCTGAGACGTGCGCGAGCACCGTGTGGCCGTTTTCTAACTCCACTTTAAACATTGCGTTTGGAAGTGGTTCGATAACAGTGCCTTCCACTTCAATGACATCTTGTTTCGCCATCATTTATTCCCCTTTCTATATGAAGATATTTAGGAGCACAGACGATCTATTGTACAGTACTGTGAGAGAAGGATCCATAACGGATCAGCACGCAACAATAGAGCCTCATTCACCGGAATCGAGTTTCGTTAAAACCTCGTATCCATCGTCTGTGATGGCGATGGTGTGCTCAAAGTGGGCGCACATGCTACCGTCCACTGTCACAACTGTCCAGTTGTCAGCCAGCGTTCGAACATAGCGTTGACCAGCGTTGACCATTGGTTCAATGGCTAACGTCATCCCAGTCTTTAGGCGCGGCCCTTTCCCCGGTGGACCATAGTGCGGAATTTGCGGTTCTTCATGCAAATTTTGACCGACACCATGACCGACATATTCACGGACGACAGAAAACTCATGCGATTCAACATACGCTTGAATCGCATGCGAGATGTCTGTCAATCGCAGTCCAGCCTTGGCGTGCTCCAATCCTTTATACAGACTTTCTTCGGTTACGTCAAGCAACCGCTGTGTCTCTTCTGAGATTGTTCCCACTGGATAAGTCCAAGCGGAATCTCCATGGTATCCGTTATAGTGGGCACCGATGTCGATCGAGATGATATCTCCATCGTTCAACACCCGTTCTCCGGGAATTCCATGAACAAGTTCTTCGTTCACTGAAGCGCAAACACTACCGGTAAAACCGTTGTAGCCTTTGAACGACGGTGTCGCACCTTGGCTGCGAATGTAATCTTCCGCAATCCGGTCGAGCTCTAGCGTCGTAATACCTGGTTTGATGTGCTCTTTGAGCACCTGGTGCGTTCGAGCAACAATTTGCCCAGCCTCACGCATAATCGCAATTTCTCGAGGCGTCTTCGTGATGATCATTCAGTATCACCGAGTAACGCTTTAACATCGGCATAAACGACATCGATTGGACGATCTCCATCCAATGTACGAAGATACCCTTTTTCTGCATAAAAGTCAATAAGTGGTTTCGATTGCTCGATGTTGACGTCAAGGCGACGGCGAACCGTTTCCTCTTTATCGTCTTCACGTTGCATGAGTGCCGACCCATCCACATCACAGATGCCTTCCACTTTTGGTGGATTGAAGATCACATGATATGTCGCTCCACACGTCGGGCAGATCCAACGACCTGTCAAACGCGGAACGAGAATTTCCGCAGCCACATCAATGTTGACGACGTGGTCGATCTGTTTCCCCAAATCTTTAAGCAAACTTTCGAGTGCCTCTGCTTGAGCAACAGTACGCGGGAATCCATCGAGTAAAAAGCCATTTTTCGTATCATCTTGACTCAAGCGTTCACGTACGATTCCGATTGTTACCTCATCCGGTACGAGTTCACCTTTATCCATGAACGATTTAGCTTCTTTCCCAAGTGGCGTTCCGCCTTTGATTGCCGCACGAAACATGTCGCCTGTCGAAATGTGTGGGATTTGGTACTCTTCGACGATTTTAGCCGCTTGAGTCCCTTTCCCTGCACCCGGTAAGCCCATGAGTACTAGATTCATCTCAGTTAGCCTCCAGTTTTGATTTTCACGAACGGTTCGTAAACACGACAGGAAGGAAGGGAGAGCCCTTCCTTCCGCTTTAACGGATAAAGCCTTTGTAGTGTCGTTTTACGAGTTGACTTTCGATTTGTTTCATCGTTTCGAGGGCTACCCCGATTACGATCAACAAGCTCGTCCCTCCGATTTGCACCGAAGTTGGGAGACCGGCAAGCTTAATGAAGATTGTCGGCATGATCGCTACGAGCGATAGGAAAATCGCTCCGAAGAAAGTCAATCGATAGAGCAACTTCGTGATGTACTGTTCTGTTTGCGCCCCAGGACGAATCCCAGGAATATAGCCACCTTGCTTCTGCAGATTTTCTGCCATTTGCTCTGGGTTGACCTGAATAAATGTATAGAAGTAAGCGAACGCGATGATGAGCGCTACGTAGATTGACATTCCGATTGGAGATGTCGTATCGAAGTAAGTCTGCAACTTCTGCGTCGTTTCCGGAGAAGCAATGAAGCTTGCAACAGTTGGCGGTGTCACCATGAAGGAAATCGCGAAGATGACCGGGATGACACCAGCAGCGTTTAGCTTGATTGGCAAGTGCGTCGACTGACCGCCCACAGGGGTACGGTTCGCCGTGCGCTTCGCGTATTGAATCGGAATCTTACGTGCCGCTTGTTGAACATAAATGATTCCAACCGTCACAGCAAGAATAACGAGCAATAGCACAGCCAAGTAAACGATGTTAATGAATAACGCGTCTCCAGCATTTTGGAGCTTCGTCTCGTAAATCTGCGTGAAGATTCTTGGGAACCCAGCGATGATACCCGCGAAGATGATGACGGAAATACCATTCCCGACACCTTTCTCCGTTGTCATCTCACCGAGGAACATCAAGAACGCCGTACCTGCAGTAAGTACAATCGCGATCACGAAGTAGGTTGCCGTTCCCCACGTCTCATTGACGAGACCTGGGTAGAGGCGGTTAAATCCGAACGACAGTGATGTCGCTTGGACAAACCCTAACATGATCGTCCCATAGCGCGTGACCGTCGCTAGCTTCTTACGCCCGGACTCGCCTTGTTTTGCCCATTCGGCAAACTTCGGAACGACGTCCATTTGTAAAAGTTGTACAACGATCGATGCCGTGATGTACGGCATGATCCCCATAGCGAACAGGGAGAAGTTCTGTAAAGCATTTCCTCCAAACAAGTTCAAGAAGTCGAGTAGACCTCCTGAGTCAAAACGCAACACATCCGTATTCACCATCGGCACCGGGATATGGGCCCCGATGCGGAAAATGATGATGATTGCGAGTGTGAAGAGAATACGCTGTCGAATATCTTTCACGCGCCACATATTGGAGATCGTCTGAAACATCAGATCACCTCAACTGAACCGCCAGCTGCTTCGATCGCTTCTTTCGCTGCACCCGAGAATTTGTTGGCTTTAACAGTTAATTTTGTTTCAAGCTTGCCGTTAGCAAGTACTTTGATTCCGTCTTTAGCAGAGCTGACGACACCAGTCTCGATTAAGAGTTCTGGAGTGACTTCAGTACCTGCTTCGAAACGGTTAAGCGTGTCTAGGGAAACAACTGCATACTCTTTACGAGTAGGGTTGTTGAAACCGCGTTTTGGAAGACGACGGTAAAGTGGGTTTTGTCCACCTTCGAACCCTGGACGAACGCCACCGCCTGAACGAGCTTTTTGACCTTTATGTCCACGGCCAGAAGTTTTACCGTTACCAGTCGCCATACCGCGACCGACACGGTTGCGTTCGTGACGCGAACCTGGAGTTGGCTTCAATTCATGGAGTTTCATAGTGGCACCTCCTTATTATTAAAATCGATATTATTCGTTAATTTCTTCTACAGTCACAAGGTGCGACACTTTTTTGATCATACCACGCATCGCGACGTTGTCAGGGACAACGACGGTTTGATGCATTTTGCGAAGACCAAGTGTACGTACTGTTACACGCTGATCCTCGGGACGACCGATTGTGCTGCGTGTGAGGGTGATTGCGAGTTTCGCCATGTCTAGTTCCCTCCCTTATTTAAGAAGTTCTTCTACGCTTTTACCGCGTAGTTTAGCAACTTCCTCTGCTTTTTTAAGCTCTGTCAAGCCTTTGACCGTCGCACGGACGATGTTGATCGGTGTGTTTGATCCAAGCGATTTCGAAAGGATGTCACCTACACCTGCAAGTTCGAGCACTGCACGAACTGGACCACCGGCGATAACCCCAGTACCTTCAGAAGCAGGTTTCATGAATACACGACCTGCTCCGTATACTCCTGTGATTTCGTGTGGAATTGTTGTACCAACCATTGGTACTTGAACCATGTTTTTCTTAGCGGCTTCAATAGCCTTGCGGATCGCTTCTGGCACCTCTTGTGCCTTACCTGTACCGAAACCGACGTGACCATTTTTGTCACCTACGACTACGAGAGCGGCGAAACGGAAGCGACGGCCACCTTTCACAACTTTCGCGACGCGGTTTACGGTAACAACGCGTTCTTCAAGTTGTTCCATGTTAACGTCTAACTGGCGCATCGAGTGTCCCCTCCTTTTTGTTAGAATTTAAGACCCGCTTCACGAGCTGCTTCTGCAACAGCTTTGACGCGGCCATGATAGAGGTATCCACCACGGTCGAACACAACAGTGTCGATACCTTTCTCGAGTGCACGTTCAGCTGCAAGTTTACCAACAGCTTTCGCTGCTTCAACGTTGCCGCCGTTTGTAAGATCGAGTGCTTTATCTTTCGAAGATGCTGACACAAGCGTTGTTTGTGACGCGTCATCGATAAGTTGTACGTAGATGTTCTTGCTCGAACGGAATACGTTCAAACGTGGACGAGCTGCCGTCCCGGTGATCGTACGACGTACACGAGCATGACGTTTCTTACGAACTGCATTTTTATCTGCTTTTGTGATCATTTATGCCACTCCTTTCCGTTCATTTCGTGACGAATTACTTACCAGTCTTACCTTCTTTACGGCGAATACGTTCATCAGAGTAACGAACACCTTTACCTTTGTAAGGTTCTGGAGCACGGTACGAGCGGATTTGAGCTGCAACGTGACCGACGCGCTCTTTGCTAATCCCTTTTACGATGATTTGCGTGTTTGAAGGAACTTCGATCTCGATACCTTCTTCAGCAACGTACTCGATTGGATGCGAGTAACCGAGGCTGAGGACGAGTTTGTTACCTTGCTTAGCAGCACGGTAACCAACCCCTGAGATCTCAAGTGTTTTCTGGAACCCGTTAGACACACCTTCCACCATGTTGGCAATGAGGGCACGTGTCGTACCGTGGATCGTACGGTTCTCTTTCGAGTCATCCGGACGAACAACAGTTAGTTCGTTTTCTTCAATTTTGACTTCCAAGGCTGGGTTAGCTGAAAGCGAAAGTTCACCTTTAGCACCTTTTACTGTGACAATGTTGCCTTCTGCAACCGTTACAGTAACGCCAGCTGGAATCGTAACTGGTTTTTTACCAATACGTGACATTGATTACACCTCCGTTCTTGTTAGAAAAGTGACTTACCAGATGTAGGCGAGCACTTCGCCGCCGACTTGTTGTTGGCGAGCTTCTTTATCAGTCATAAGACCTTTTGATGTCGAAAGAACTGCGATACCGAGTCCTCCGAGTACTTTTGGTACTTCATCTGCTTTTGCATATACACGAAGACCTGGTTTCGAAATACGTTTGAGACCAGTGATAACACGTTCGTTGCTTGCTCCATATTTAAGGAAAAGACGAAGTGTACCTTGTTTAGCGTCCTCGATATATTCAACATCGCGAATGAAACCTTCACGCTTGAGGATCTCTGCAACCTCACGTTTGATATTAGAAGCTGGAAGCTCCAATTTTTCATGGCGAACCATGTTAGCGTTACGGATACGTGTAAGCATATCTGCAATAGGGTCTGTCATTACCATGCGATGTACCTCCTTTCACACTGTTAGTGGATTACCAACTTGCTTTTTTAACACCAGGGATTTGACCTTTGTATGCAAGATCACGGAACTTGATACGGCTGATCCCGAATTTACCCATGTAACCATGTGGACGACCTGTGATACGGCAACGGTTATGAAGACGTACAGGTGACGAGTTACGTGGCAATTTGCTGAGTCCGATGTAGTCGCCTTCAGCTTTTAATTGCGCGCGTCTCTCAGCGTACTGGGCAACGAGTTTCTCGCGTTTTTGCTCGCGATTCACCATTGACTTTTTAGCCATGTTGTCGACCTCCCTTTATTATTTTTGGAATGGCATTCCGAGAAGTGTGAGCAATTCACGTGCTTCTTCGTCTGTGTTCGCTGTTGTAACAACAACGATATCCATACCGCGTACTTTAGTTACTTTATCGTAATCGATTTCAGGGAAAATAAGTTGCTCTTTCACACCAAGCGTGTAGTTACCGCGTCCGTCGAATGCTTTCTTCGATACACCGCGGAAGTCACGTACACGTGGAAGTGAAACAGTTACTAATTTGTCGAGGAAATCGTACATGCGCTCGCCACGAAGTGTTACTTTCGCACCGATCGGCATGCCCTCACGAAGTTTGAAACCAGCGATTGATTTCTTAGCCTTCGTTACGAGTGGTTTTTGACCTGAAAGAATTGATAATTCTTCCACTGCCATGTCAAGAGCTTTCGAGTTCGAAACAGCGTCACCTACACCCATGTTGATGACGATCTTGTCGACTTGTGGCACTTGCATAACCGAGTCATAGTTGAATTTATCCATCATCGCTTTCACGATGTCGCTTTTATACTTCTCTTGCAAACGGTTCATAGTCGAATGGACCTCCTTTCGTCACGTTGTTCTTATTTATCGAGTACTTCGCCCGATTTCGCGACACGAACTTTTTTACCATCGACTACTTGGAAACCAACGCGAGTTGGTTTGCCCGTTTTAGGGTCGATTGGCATGACGTTCGAGACGTGAATTGGTGCTTCGATTTCAAGGATACCGCCTTGTGGATTCGCTTGTGATGGTTTAGCGTGTTTTTTCATCACGTTAACCCCTTCGACGACTACGCGGTTCTTGCTTGGCATAGCTTTGAGGATAACCCCTTGCTTGCCTTTATCTTTACCAGACATTACCTGGACTGTATCGCCTTTTTTAACATGCATCGTTTTGCGCACCTCCTTATAGGATTGAAATTGGAAATTAAAGTACTTCCGGTGCCAACGAAACGATCTTCATGAATTCTTTTTCACGAAGTTCACGTGCAACTGGCCCGAAGATCCGAGTGCCGCGTGGGCTCTTGTCATCTTTGATGATGACTGCTGCGTTCTCATCGAAACGGATGTACGAACCATCTTTACGACGAGCGCCGCGTTTTGTACGAACGACAACTGCTCTGACAACGTCACCTTTTTTAACAACGCCACCTGGTGTTGCTTGTTTTACCGTCGCGACGATGATGTCACCGATGTTTGCAGTCTTACGACCTGAACCACCGAGGACTTTAATTGTCAACAGTTCACGCGCGCCAGAGTTGTCTGCTACTTTCAAGCGAGATTCTTGTTGAATCATGCGAGTGTACCTCCCTCCGGATGTTTATAGATCCGAACTGTTATTAGATGATTACTGATTCTTCTACTACTGTTACGAGACGGAAACGTTTGTCTTTAGAAAGCGGACGTGTTTCCGCGATGCGGACTACATCGCCTACTTTAGCGACATTGTTCTCATCGTGCGCTTTAAATTTCTTCGTGTAGTTTACACGTTTTCCATAAAGCTTATGACGTACTTTTGTTTCAACTGCAACGACGATCGTTTTGTCCATTTTGTCAGACACGACGCGTCCAGTGAGTACTTTACGCTTATTGCGTTCCATGAGTGTTACCTCCTCTTCAATAATCCGATTAGATTAGCCGTTGTTGATGCCGAGTTCGCGTTCACGAAGAATCGTTTTAGCACGCGCAATCGACTTGCGTACTTCACGGATACGAGCAGGATTCTCAAGCTGACCTGTAGCTAATTGGAAACGAAGGTTAAAGAGTTCTTCTTTCCACTCGCCTACTTTACCGTTGAGCTCTTCATTTGTTGATTGACGGAGATCAGTTGCTTTCATTCGTATCACCACCATTTTCTTCACGTTTCACGAACTTACATTTTACTGGAAGTTTGTGCGCTGCAAGGCGAAGTGCCTCACGTGCGACTTCCTCAGATACACCCGCGATTTCGAACATTACTTTACCAGGCTTAACTACAGCTACCCAGCCTTCTGGAGCACCTTTACCCGAACCCATTCGAACTTCGAGAGGCTTTTTAGTGTACGGTTTGTGTGGGAAGATCTTGATCCACACTTTACCGCCACGTTTCATATAACGTGTCATTGCGATACGTGCTGATTCGATTTGACGGTTTGTGATCCAGCTCGCTTCGAGCGATTGGAGACCGAATTCACCGAAATGTACTGTTGTGCCGCGTTTTGCATTTCCGCGCATTTTACCACGGTGTACACGACGATATTTCACGCGTTTAGGTAACAACATAGTGTGTTGCCTCCTTCCTGAAAGAGTGTTTATTATTTAGTGTTTTTTGTTGGAAGAACTTCTCCGTGGTAAAGCCATACTTTAATTCCGATTTTACCATACGTTGTGTCAGCTTCAGCTGTTCCGTAGTCGATGTCGGCACGGATTGTATGAAGCGGAACTGATCCTTCTGAGTACTTCTCTGAACGAGCGATATCAGCGCCACCAAGACGACCAGAAACTTCTGTTTTGATCCCTTTGATGCCAGTGCGCATCGAACGTTGAATTGACTGTTTCATTGCACGACGGAATGACACACGGCCTTCCAATTGACGAGCGATGTTCTCAGCAACAAGCTTAGCGACTGCATCCGCGTTTTTCACTTCAACAACGTTGATGTGAACACGTTTGCCTTCAGCAAGCTTTGTGATATTTTTACGGAGTGACTCGATTTCCGAACCACCTTTACCGATGACCATACCTGGTTTCGCAGTGTGAAGCGAAATGTTTACGCGGTTTGCAGCGCGTTCGATTTCAACTTTAGCCACACTAGCATCCTTCATTTTGTTTTCGATGTATTCACGAATAACGTAGTCTTCATGAAGGAGATCTGCGTAGTCTTTCTCAGCGTACCAACGCGAATCCCAGTCTTTGATAACACCAACGCGAAAACCGTGCGGATTTACCTTTTGACCCACTACATATCCCTCCTTATTTCTCAGTTACCACGATGTGAATGTGGCTTGTGCGTTTGTTAATACGACTTGCGCGACCCATCGCACGTGGGCGGAAGCGTTTGAGTGTTGGACCTTCGTTGACGAAAATTTCAGATACAACAAGGTTCTCAATGTTCATATCGTAGTTGTGCTCTGCGTTAGCAATCGCTGACTTCAATACTTTTTCAACGATTGGCGACGCTGCCTTGTTCGTGTGAGCAAGGACAGAGAGCGCTTCGCCGACTTGTTTCCCGCGAATTAAGTCTACAACGAGACGTGCTTTGCGAGGAGCAAGACGGACCATATTAGCTGATGCTTTAGCTTGCATGGATTTGACCTCCCCTCAGATTACCGTTTCGTTTTCTTGTCTGATCCGTGACCTTTATACGTGCGTGTTGGAGCGAATTCACCAAGTTTGTGACCGACCATGTCTTCTGTCACGAATACTGGTACGTGTTTACGACCATCGTGTACACCGAACGTGTGACCCATGAATTCTGGGAAGATTGTCGAGCGACGTGACCAAGTTTTGATGACTTGCTTCTCACCAGATTCGTTAAGTTTGTCAACTTTAGCGAGCAAATGGTGATCTGCGAATGGACCTTTTTTCAAGCTGCGACCCATGATAGAACCTCCCTTTGGAATGATTCGGGAACGGCTCTTTCGAACCGCCCAAGAATCATGTAATAATTATTTCTTACGACGACGAAGGATGTACATGTCGCTCGATTTGTTTTTCTTACGAGTTTTGTAACCAAGAGCTGGTTTACCCCAAGGAGTAAGTGGGCCCGAACGACCGATTGGCGCACGACCTTCACCACCACCGTGTGGGTGATCAACTGGGTTCATTACAGAACCACGTACTGTTGGGCGTTTGCCTAACCAACGTGAACGTCCTGCTTTACCGATGTTTACAAGTTCGTGTTCTTCGTTACCAACTGAACCGATTGTCGCGCGGCAAGTGCCGAGGAACAAGCGTGATTCACCTGATTGAAGACGAACGATGACGTACTTGCCGTCACGTCCTTGGATTTGTGCCGATGCACCAGCCGCACGAACAAGCTGACCGCCTTTACCAGGCTTAAGCTCGATGTTGTGGATAGTAGTACCGACAGGGATGTTTACGAGTGGAAGAGCGTTCCCCACTTTGATATCCGCTTCAGGACCAGACATGATTTCCATGCCTACTTTGATGCCCTTAGGAGCGAGGATGTAACGTTTCTCACCATCTGCATAGTTGATGAGGGCGATGTTAGCTGAACGGTTTGGATCGTATTCGATCGTAGCAACGCGTCCGATGATAGCATCTTTGTTACGTTTGAAATCGATGATACGGTATTTACGTTTGTGCCCGCCACCTTGGTGACGTACAGTCAAACGACCTTGGTTGTTACGACCGCCTTTTTTCGAAAGCTTTTCAGTTAACGATTTCTCAGGACGGTTCGTTGTGATCTCTGCAAAGTCGAGAGATGTCATGTTACGGCGACCGTTAGTGGTCGGCTTAAACTTTTTAATTGCCATCGAGGATTCCCTCCTTTTCTTCTAAGGTAGTAAATTAACCGAGGAAGTCGATTGTGTTGCCTTCAGCAAGAGTTACGATCGCTTTTTTACGACGCGATGTGTAACCAGAGTGACGACCGACACGTTTCGCTTTCGGTTTAATGTTCATTGTGTTTACCGAAGCAACTTTCACGTTGAAGATTGTTTCGATAGCGTGCTTCACTTGTGATTTAGTCGCTTTAACGTCGATCTCGAAAACGTATTTGTTAGCTTCCATGAGGCTAACTGAACGCTCAGTGATGATAGGACGTTTGATGATATCGTATGCTTGAGCCATTATGCAAGCACCTCCTCTACCTTCGCAACCGCATCTTTAGTGAAGATGACTTTGTCGTTAGCAACGAGGTCAAGAACGTTAACGCCTGCTGCCTCGATTACAGTCACTCCTGGGATGTTACGAGCTGCGAGAGCGATAGTCTCATTGTAGTCCGCTGTGACTACAAGAGCCTTACGTTCTACTGATAGGCCAAGAAGTACTGCGACCATATCTTTTGTTTTTGGTGCATCGAAAGCAAGGCCTTCGAGGACGATCATTTCGTTGTTTTGTACTTTCGACGACAAAGCCGAGAGAAGTGCAAGACGACGAACTTTTTTAGGAAGCTTGTAAGAGTATGAACGTGGAGTTGGACCGAAGACTGTTCCACCACCAACCCATTGTGGTGAGCGGATCGAACCTTGGCGCGCACGACCAGTTCCCTTTTGTTTCCATGGTTTACGGCCGCCACCGCGTACTTCCGAGCGACCTTTCGTATCGTGAGTACCTTGACGGCGTGATGCTTGTTGCATGACGATCGCGTCATAAAGTACTGATTCGTTTGGTTCGATACCGAAAATGGCTTCAGCCAATTCGATTTCGCCAACTTGTGAACCTGTTTGGTTTAGCAAAGCTACTTTAGGCATTCGTAATTCCTCCTTTCCGTGCAGTTAATTAGTTACCTTTGACAGCTGTCTTGATGATGACGTTCGATTTACGAGCGCCTGGGATTGCGCCTTTAACGAGTACAAGGCCGCGTTCCACGTCAACTTTGACAATTTCAAGGTTTTGAATCGTTTTACGCTCGCCACCCATTTGACCAGGAAGAAGCTTCCCTTTAAATACGCGGTTAGGAGCTACAGGACCCATTGAACCAGGGCGACGGTGGTAACGCGAACCGTGGGACATTGGTCCACGTGATTGTCCGTGACGCTTAATCGCACCTTGGAATCCTTTACCTTTTGAAGTACCTGTTACGTCCACTAATTCACCTGCAGCGAAAATGTCCGCCTTGATCTCTTGACCGATTTCGTATCCTTCTACTGAAGTACGAATTTCTTTCATGAAGCGCTTAGGTGTCGCGCTTGCTTTCGCAGCGTGACCTTTTGCCGGTTTGTTTTGACGCGATTCTTTGATGTCTCCAAAACCGAGTTGAACTGCTTCGTAACCGTCTGTTTCAAGTGTTTTAACTTGAAGCACGACGTTTCCTTCGACAGCAACTACTGTTACCGGTACGACTTCGCCTGCTTCGTTGAAGATTTGAGTCATACCAAGTTTTGTTCCTAAGATTCCTTTAGCCATGAGATACACCTCCTGTTTAATAATTATTGTCTCTTCTGGCTAGTATCTACTATATGAAGAATTAAAGTTTGATTTCGATGTCAACACCTGATGGTAATTCGAGACGCATAAGCGCATCAACCGTTTTTGGTGTTGGGTTAACGATGTCGATCAAGCGTTTGTGTGTACGCATTTCGAACTGTTCACGAGCATCTTTATACTTGTGGACCGCACGAAGGATCGTGTAGATCGATTTGTCAGTTGGAAGCGGGATTGGGCCCGAGACCTTCGCACCTGAACGTTTCGCAGTTTCAACGATTTTCTCAGCTGATTGATCGAGAACGCGATGGTCGTATGCTTTTAAGCGAATACGGATTTTTTCATTTGCCATGTAAGTTTCCCTCCTTTGTCGCCTACTTTTAAAAATAGACAGTTCTCAGCGGAAATTTCCACACCGGCCATGGCAAAGCTGCCTGGCGTGTCATAACCTCCCGCTTCATCGCAGCGTGCTTGTGTCAGCAGAGGCATCCGATCATTGCAAATCAACGATAGGACCCATTTTCTGCTGTAAAGTCTCTCACCACTCGCACAAACACTTAATCATTATATCGAATCTGCAAAACAAATGCAAGATTTGATTTTTTTCGATCGTGCCGGATGTCTGATGAGTTGTTCAACGTTCACTAATGTAACAAGATTCGAACCCTTTTGCAAGTTCTTTTCCTTCTTTTGTTGAACTATTTTTCAAAAGAAGGCCCATGCCAACTCTTCCTAGCGTTTCATATACTCTTTAAACTGCTCAGTCACGGCTTCGATGACCGATGCCGGGGCTCGTTTCAGACACGATTGCACAATCGAGTTGTTGAACGGGTGCGTCATAAAGTATTCGTGCAGCTTGTCGACTTTCTCTCCCCGCCCCATCACTGAATAGAGGACGACCCACTCTTCAAGATGCATCCAACTCCCGTCCGGTTCAATGTAAGGATGCGTATAAATCCCGTCCGTACAACGCATCCGAAAACTAGCCATCACGTCGATGTCCTGGCCTTCAAACGTATATTCGCCAAAGTACGTCGTCATATACTCGTCATGCGGATCAGACTCTTCTTTTTTTCCGGCACGGCTGAGCACACGGTCAATCGTCTCGAACTGGTCAGGCTCAACGAACAGATCCAAGTCATGCGCCGTCTCGACGATCCCGTGATGCTTGAGTAAACTTGACCCACCAAAGCGGCAGGCAACGCCGTTCAACCGACAAAGCGTCTCCACTTGCTTTTCCATCGTCGATTCTCCTTCCTACAATCCTATCTCCTATCTTATCATTTCGTTTCAAAAAACAAAAAAGCAGCCCGCAAATGCGGACTGCTTAAGACATCGATTACTCGACGATTTCTGTTACCGAACCAGCACCTACAGTACGGCCACCCTCACGGATTGAGAAACGTGTTCCGTCTTCGATCGCGATTGTAGAAATCAATTCGATCGTCAACTCGATGTTGTCTCCTGGCATTACCATTTCAGTACCTTCTGGAAGGTGAACGATACCTGTTACGTCAGTTGTACGGAAGTAGAACTGCGGACGGTAGTTCGCGAAGAATGGCGTGTGACGGCCACCCTCTTCTTTAGAAAGAACGTAGATTGAAGCTTTGAATTTAGAGTGCGGAGTGATTGTACCTGGTTTAGCAAGTACTTGTCCACGCTCGATGTCTTCACGTGATACACCACGGAGAAGAGCACCGATGTTGTCGCCAGCTTCAGCATAGTCAAGAAGCTTACGGAACATCTCTACACCAGTACATACAGTTTTCTTAGTTTCTTCTGTAAGACCAACGATTTCAACTTCGTCGTTGACGCGGAGAACACCACGCTCAACACGACCAGTCGCTACAGTACCGCGACCAGTGATTGAGAATACGTCCTCAACTGGCATCATGAAGTCTTTGTCCGTGTCACGAACAGGCTCAGGGATGTACTCATCAACTGCGTTCATGAGTTCCATGATTTTTTCTTCCCACTGTGCTTCGCCGTTAAGCGCGCCAAGTGCTGAACCTTTGATTACAGGGAGGTCGTCGCCTGGGAAGTCATATTCAGAAAGAAGTTCACGGATTTCCATCTCAACGAGTTCGAGAAGCTCTTCGTCGTCAACCATGTCAACTTTGTTCATGAATACTACGATGAAAGGAACACCTACTTGACGTGAAAGAAGAATGTGCTCACGTGTTTGTGGCATTGGGCCATCTGTTGCCGAAACAACGAGGATCGCGCCGTCCATTTGTGCAGCACCAGTGATCATGTTTTTAACATAGTCAGCGTGACCTGGGCAGTCAACGTGTGCGTAGTGGCGTTTTTCAGTTTCGTACTCGATGTGAGCTGTTGCGATTGTGATACCGCGCTCACGCTCTTCTGGAGCACCATCGATTGCGTCAAACTTTGTAGCTGTTTTCCCTTGTGCTTTTGAAAGTACAGCTGAAATCGCTGCAGTCAAAGTTGTTTTACCGTGGTCGACGTGGCCAATTGTACCAACGTTAACGTGCGGTTTAGAACGGTCGAATTTTTCTTTACCCATTCTAGATTCCTCCTCTATAGACAATTAATTTTTTATTTAACTAGGAAGACGTAGGCTACTTTTAACATACGTCCTCCTTAGCTTACAACAATCATTTCAGCGTTACAACCGTTATTAGCCGTTCGCTTTTTTGATGATTTCTTCTGCAATTGACTTCGGTACTTCTTCGTAGTGGTCGAAGTGCATCGAGTACGTTCCACGTCCTTGCGTACGTGAACGGAGTGACGTTGCATATCCGAACATTTCCGAAAGTGGAATCATCGCTTTAACGACTTGTGCGTTACCGCGAGCTTCCATACCTTCTACGCGTCCACGGCGTGACGTGACGTCACCCATGATGTCTCCCAAGTATTCTTCTGGGATGACAACTTCAACACGCATCATTGGCTCAAGGATGACAGCTTTCGCTTGTTCCTTAAGTTGTTTGACCGCCATCGAAGCAGCAACTTTAAACGCCATCTCGTTCGAGTCGACATCGTGGTACGATCCGAAGACGAGGGCAGCTTTAACGTCAACTACTGGGTAACCAGCGAGGATACCGTTTTCGAGAGCTTCTTGAATACCGTTTTGAACAGCCGGTACGTATTCACGTGGAACAACACCACCGACGATCTTGTTCTCAAATTCGAATCCAGCACCTTCTACGTTCGGTTCGAATTCAACGACAACGTGACCGTACTGACCGCGTCCACCCGATTGACGTACGAATTTCGAATCGATCTTCGCAGCGCTACGGATTGTCTCACGGTAAGCAACTTGTGGTGCACCGACGTTTGCTTCGACTTTGAATTCGCGACGCATACGGTCAACGAGGATATCAAGGTGAAGCTCACCCATACCAGAGATGATCGTTTGACCAGTCTCTTGGTTTGTTTCAGTGCGGAAAGTTGGATCCTCTTCTGCGAGTTTCGCGAGGGCTTGACCCATCTTGTCTTGGTCTGCTTTCGATTTAGGCTCGATTGCGACCGAGATAACCGGTTCTGGGAATGTCATTGACTCGAGAACGACGTTGTCTTTCTCTGAGCAAAGTGTGTCACCAGTCGTTGTATCTTTAAGACCAACAGCAGCGGCGATGTCACCAGAAAATACCATTGGAATTTCTTCACGGCTGTTTGCATGCATTTGAAGGATACGACCGAGACGCTCGCGCTTCCCTTTAGTCGAGTTCTTCACATACGAACCAGCTTGTGCTGTACCAGAGTACACACGGAAGAATGTCAATTTACCGACGTAAGGGTCAGTCATGACTTTGAACGCAAGTGCCGAGAACGGCGCTTCGTCAGAAGGTTCACGCGTGATCTCTTCTTCTGTATCGAGGTTGATTCCTTTGATTGACTCGACATCAACTGGTGATGGGAGGTAATCAACAACAGCGTCCAACATCAATTGAACACCTTTGTTTTTAAAGGCCGAACCTACAAGTACAGGGTAGAATTCAACGCTAAGTGTTGCTTGACGAATACCAGCTTTGAGTTCTTCGATTGAGATCTCTTCGCCTTCGAGGTATTTCATCATCAAATCTTCGTTGTAATCCGCAACGCCTTCGATCAAGCGACCACGAAGTTCTTCAGCTTGGTCAGCCATATCAGCTGGGAAGCCTTCTGTTACTTCGATGTCAGTACCGAGGTCGTTCGAGTACATGTATGTCTTTCTTTCGACGAGGTCGATGATTCCTTTGAATTCATCTTCTGCGCCGATTGGAAGTTGGATTGGGTGTGCGTTAGCGTGTAAACGTTCGTGAAGTGTTTTCACCGAGTACATGAAGTCCGCACCAATCTTATCCATCTTGTTGACGAATACGACACGTGGAACACCGTATGTTGTCGCTTGACGCCATACAGTTTCTGTTTGTGGTTCAACACCTGACTGAGCGTCAAGTACAGCAACTGCGCCATCAAGTACACGGAGTGAACGTTCAACTTCAACTGTGAAGTCTACGTGTCCAGGTGTATCGATGATGTTTACACGGTGGCCATTCCACTGTGCAGTCGTCGCTGCAGAAGTGATCGTGATTCCACGCTCTTGCTCCTGCTCCATCCAGTCCATTTGTGAAGCTCCTTCATGAGTTTCACCAATCTTGTGGATACGACCTGTGTAATAAAGAATACGTTCAGTTGTAGTCGTTTTACCGGCATCGATGTGAGCCATGATCCCGATGTTACGAGTATTCTTTAGGGAGAATTCTCTTGCCATACTGGGTATTCTCCTTCCGCATGTGTTTTTCGTGTGCTGGCACACGATATGATTATACCCGAAAGCCACTCCATTAAGCCACCGCTTGGTGACGTGGAGTGGTCTTTACGTTTAACTTACCAACGATAGTGAGCAAACGCTTTGTTCGCTTCTGCCATCTTATGCATGTCTTCGCGTCTCTTAACAGAAGCACCAGTGTTATTGGCTGCATCCATGATTTCATTCGCGATACGTTGCTCCATCGTCTTCTCGTTGCGGAGACGAGCGTAGTTCACGAGGTAACGAAGACCAAGTGTCGTACGGCGTTCTGGACGAACTTCAACAGGAACTTGGTAGTTTGCTCCACCTACACGGCGAGCTTTAACTTCAAGTACAGGCATGATGTTTGTCATTGCTTCTTCGAACACTTCCATAGGCTCTTTGCCTGAGCGTTCAGCGATGAGACCAAATGCGTTGTAAATGATAGTTTGAGCTGTACCTTTTTTACCGTCTAACATGACACGGTTAATGAGGCGAGTTACCAATTTCGAGTTGTAGATCGGATCTGCGATAACGTCACGACGTTCTGCACGGTTTTTACGCATCCGAGTACCCTCCTTTCAAAATTTCAGTAGTTTAGTTTGCGAGAATTACTTCTTCGCAGCTTTCGGACGTTTCGTACCGTATTTAGAACGGCCTTGCATACGTCCGTCCACACCTGCAGTGTCAAGTGCACCACGAACGATGTGGTAACGTACTCCTGGTAAGTCTTTTACACGTCCTCCGCGGATAAGAACAACGCTGTGCTCTTGAAGGTTGTGGCCAATACCTGGAATGTACGCAGTCACTTCGATTTGGTTAGTCAAACGAACACGGGCATACTTACGTAACGCCGAGTTCGGTTTCTTCGGAGTCATTGTACCAACACGTGTACAAACACCACGTTTTTGTGGTGAGCTCACGTTTGTTTGTGACTTGATGAAACTGTTGTAACCTTTGTTAAGTGCTGGAGAGTCAGATTTAACGACTTTCGATTTGCGTCCTTTACGGACTAACTGGTTGATAGTAGGCATCTTTGAAGATCCTCCCTTCCTGAATTATGCTATTTTCTAGACCCACCGACCCGGGTGGTTCATTTAAGGTCATAACGAAACGCTTTTACGAGGCGTAGGCATTCCATGACCTCGCAAAAACGTGAGTTATACCTTGAAAGTGGCAATAATAGCAGCCAAACCTTTCCGTAGAAAGATCGGTTAACGTCCAAGTAGCTTGCCGACTGCTGGACACCATTGTCATCGACAACAACCGATTGGCGGCACTAAATCATAGTAGCACCGCCAAAGAGTGCTGTCAAGACGTTTTTACTCGACGTTCGCGTCTTCGAGGACGGCTTTCGACGCATCTTCTTTAAGTTTAACGTCACGGTATACCGGCATCCCTGTACCAGCTGGCACGAGTTTACCGATGATGACGTTCTCTTTGAGTCCGAGAAGATAGTCGCGTTTGCCTTTGATGGCAGCGTCTGTCAACACGCGAGTCGTTTCTTGGAACGAAGCGGCCGAGAGGAACGAATCTGTCTCAAGCGACGCTTTCGTGATTCCGAGAAGGACCGGTTTCGCCGTTGCTGGGCTCTTACCTACGCGAAGTACGTCTTTACACGCTTCTTTGAAGACGCCGATATCGACGAGTGAACCAGGGAGAAGTGGCGTGTCACCTGACTCGATGACTTTGACGCGACGAAGCATTTGGCGAACCATGACTTCGACGTGTTTGTCGCCGATTTCTACCCCTTGCATCCGGTATACTTTTTGAACTTCTTGAAGAAGATAGTTTTGGACACCAGACACACCACGGACGGTGAGCAATTCTTTCGGATCGATCGAACCTTCCGTGAAGACTTCCCCGGCATCTACCGTGTCGCCGATCTGAACGCGTAAACGCGCTCCGAACGGAATCGTGTACGTACGAGTCTCACTGAGTCCTTCGACCGTGAGTTCCCGCTTGTCACGCGACTCGGTAAAGTCGATGACCGTACCAGGAATTTCCGAGATGACCGCTTGCCCTTTCGGGTTACGAGCCTCGAATACCTCTTGGATACGTGGAAGACCTTGCGTGATATCATCTCCGGCTACCCCACCTGTGTGGAAGGTACGCATTGTAAGCTGCGTTCCTGGCTCACCGATTGATTGCGCGGCGATGATTCCGACTGCTTCGCCAACTTCAACGTTCGAGCCAGTCGCCAAGTTGCGGCCGTAGCACTTCTTACATACGCCGTGTGACGTGTTACATGTGAAGGCTGTACGGATTTCAACTCGTTCGATACCAGCGTCGACGATGTCGCGGGCGATATCTTCTGTGATCAATTGGTTCTTCTCAATCATGACTTCACCCGTTTCCGGATGTGCCACTGTCTCGAACGCTGTACGGCCGACGAGGCGGTCATACAAGTTTTCGATTTCTTCCGTGCCTTCGCGGAGAGCGGCAACGCGGATTCCGCGGTCCGTTCCACAATCTTCTTCACGGATGATGACATCTTGGGCAACGTCGACGAGACGACGCGTCAAGTAACCTGAGTCAGCCGTTTTAAGGGCTGTATCGGCAAGACCTTTACGCGCACCGTGCGTCGAGATGAAGTATTCTTGAACCGTCAGTCCCTCACGGAACGACGATTTGATTGGAAGTTCGATGATGCGGCCAGATGGAGCGGCCATCAAACCACGCATCCCTGCGAGCTGCGTGAAGTTGGACGCGTTACCACGGGCACCTGAGTCAGACATCATGAAGATCGGGTTCAAGCGGTTGAGGGATTTCATCAATCGCGATTGAATCTCGTCCTTCGCTTCGTTCCAAGAGCGTACAACGCGCTCGTAACGCTCATCTTCAGTGATGAGACCACGACGGAACGACTTCATGATTTGGTCGACTTGAGTTTGCGCTTCATCAAGGATTTCTTGTTTGTCCGGAAGAACGATGATATCGGCGATTCCGACCGTCACACCCGCTTTAGTCGAGTGTTTGAAGCCGAGATCTTTCATCCGGTCAAGCATGCGGCTCGTTTCAGTCGTTTCAAACTTCTGGAACACTTCCGCGATGACTTTACCAAGGAATCCTTTTTTGAACGGTTCGATGAGTGGACGTGCGGCAATTTCTTCCGCGACGTTGGCACCTTTTTCGATGAAGTACTTATCAGGCGTTGCTTCCTGCAAGTTTTCCATCGTCGGTTCGTTCAAGTATGGGAACGTGTTCGGCAAGATCTCGTTAAAGATCATCTTACCGACTGTCGTGATTAACATTTTCTCATTTTGCTCCGCTGTGAACGTCGGGTTGTTGAGCGTACGTGCTGGAAGGGCGACACGTGTATGCAAGTGGACGTATCCATTTTGATACGCGATGAGCGCTTCGTTGACGTTCGACAAAATTTTCCCTTGTCCGATGGCATCGTCGCGTTCAAGCGAGATGTAGTAGTTACCGAGGACCATATCCTGCGATGGTGTAACAACTGGTTTACCATCTTTCGGGTTCAAGATGTTCTGTGCAGCGAGCATGAGGAGACGAGCTTCTGCTTGCGCTTCGGCTGAAAGTGGTACGTGGACCGCCATTTGGTCACCATCAAAGTCGGCGTTGTAAGCCGTACATACGAGTGGGTGTAGACGAATCGCACGGCCCTCGACGAGAATCGGTTCGAAAGCTTGAATCCCTAGACGGTGAAGTGTAGGGGCACGGTTCAAGAGAACCGGATGCTCACGAATGACTTCTTCGAGGACGCCCCAGATTTCTGGTTGCATCTTCTCAATTTTGCGTTTGGCGTTCTTGATGTTCGACGCGATCCCGCGACCGACAAGTTCTTTCATCACGAACGGTTTGAAGAGTTCAAGGGCCATCTCTTTCGGGAGACCACATTGGAACATCTTCAAGTTCGGTCCAACGACGATAACCGAACGTCCTGAGTAGTCGACCCGTTTACCAAGAAGGTTTTGACGGAAACGACCTTGTTTCCCTTTCAACATATGTGAAAGCGACTTAAGTGGACGGTTACCTGGACCTGTTACCGGACGACCACGACGACCGTTGTCGATGAGGGCGTCAACCGCTTCTTGAAGCATACGCTTCTCGTTTTGCACGATGATGTTCGGCGCGCCGAGATCGAGCAAACGTTTGAGACGGTTGTTACGGTTGATGACTCGACGATATAAATCGTTCAAGTCAGAAGTCGCAAAGCGCCCACCGTCGAGCTGCACCATCGGGCGAAGCTCAGGTGGAATGACAGGAAGTACTTCGAGGATCATCCAATCTGGATCATTCCCCGACGTGAAGAACGCATCGAGCACTTCAAGACGTTTGATCGCACGTGTACGACGTTGGCCTTGAACTGTCTTCAATTCTTCGCGGAGTTCTCCGACTTCCTTCTCGAGTTGTACGTCTTGAAGGAGTGTCCGGATCGCTTCCGCACCCATGTCTGCTTTAAAGTCACTACCGTACTTCTCACGGTAGAGACGGAATTCTTTTTCCGAGAGAAGTTGTTTCTTCTCGAGCGGAGTGTCACCTGGTTCTGTCACGACGTACGACGCGAAGTAGATTACTTCTTCGAGCGCACGCGGTGACATATCGAGAACAAGCCCCATTCGACTTGGAATCCCTTTGAAGTACCAGATGTGCGAAACCGGAGCCGCGAGCTCGATGTGGCCCATACGTTCGCGACGCACTTTCGCTTTCGTCACTTCAACGCCACAGCGGTCACAAATGACTCCTTTATATCGGATTCGTTTGTATTTCCCGCAGTAACATTCCCAGTCTTTCGTAGGACCGAAGATTCGTTCACAGAACAGTCCGTCCTTCTCTGGTTTGAGTGTACGATAGTTGATTGTTTCCGGCTTTTTGACTTCCCCGTAAGACCACGAACGGATCTTTTCGGGTGAAGCCAAGCCGATTTTCATATATTCAAATCGATTAACATCTACCAAGGGGCCGACCTCCCTTTTCGCCTTATTCCTCTTCCGTAACAGTCGGTTGAACGACTTGTTCTAACGCCGATGTTGCGTTCGGGATGTTGTCGTCATCTTCATCTTTCATTTCAACTTCTTCGTCGTCCACAGACATCATCTTGACTTCCATACCGAGCGCTTGAAGCTCTTTGATCAAGACGCGGAACGATTCAGGAACGCCCGCTTTCGGAACGCTCTCGCCTTTCACGATTGCTTCGTATGCTTTCACACGACCAACCGTGTCATCCGACTTGATTGTAAGGATTTCTTGGAGCGTGTAGGCTGCGCCGTACGCTTCAAGTGCCCAAACTTCCATCTCACCGAAGCGCTGTCCACCGAACTGTGCTTTACCACCGAGCGGTTGTTGCGTAACGAGCGAGTATGGTCCTGTCGAACGAGCGTGAAGTTTATCATCAACCATGTGCGCAAGTTTGATCATATACATGACACCGACCGAGACGCGGTTATCGAACGGTTCACCAGTACGACCGTCATAGAGACGAGTCTTGGCATCTTTGTCCATTCCAGCTTCTTCAATCGTTGCCCATACGTCTTCTTCACGTGCGCCATCGAATACAGGTGTCGCCACTTTGATGCCGAGCTTTTTAGCCGCCATTCCAAGGTGGAGTTCAAGTACCTGACCGATGTTCATCCGCGATGGTACACCGAGTGGGTTAAGCATGATGTCAATCGGTGTGCCGTCTGGCATGTATGGCATGTCTTCTTCAGGGAGGATCCGCGAGATAACACCTTTGTTACCGTGACGTCCCGCCATCTTATCCCCTTCGTGAATCTTACGTTTTTGAACGATGTAGACACGAACCATTTGGTTCACACCTGGTGAAAGTTCGTCGCCGTTCTCACGGTCGAACACCTTGACGTCCAAGATGATGCCGTCGCCGCCGTTTGGTACACGGAGTGACGTATCACGGACTTCACGGGCTTTCTCACCGAAGATCGCATGCAAGAGACGCTCTTCCGCCGTCAGTTCAGTTACACCTTTAGGCGTGACTTTCCCGACGAGGATATCGCCATCTTTCACTTCCGCACCAATGCGGATGATCCCACGATCGTCCAAGTTGCGAAGCGCGTCATCACCGACGTTCGGAATATCACGTGTGATTTCCTCAGGTCCGAGTTTCGTGTCTCGTGACTCTGACTCATACTCCTCGATGTGAATCGAAGTGTAGACGTCATCTTTCACGAGGCGCTCACTCATGATGATCGCATCCTCATAGTTGTAACCGTCCCAAGTCATGAAGGCGACAACGACGTTACGGCCGAGCGCGAGCTCACCCATATCCATCGATGGACCGTCAGCAAGGATTTCTCCTTTTTCGACTTGGTCACCAGCAGCGATGATCGGCTTTTGGTTATAGCACGTTCCTTGGTTCGAACGAACGTACTTTTGAAGTTTGTAGCGGTCAAGGTCACCTGAAACCGTTGTTCCGTTCACGTCAGACGTGCGGCGGACCAAGATTTCACGCGCTGTGACACGCTCGACGACACCTGGGTATTTCGCGATAATCGCGGCCCCAGAGTCTTTCGCTGACACGTACTCCATACCAGTACCGATAATCGGCGAGTCAGGTTGAAGGAGTGGTACAGCTTGACGTTGCATGTTCGCTCCCATGAGGGCACGGTTCGAGTCATCGTTCTCAAGGAACGGGATACATGCTGTTGCCGCAGAAACAACCTGTTTCGGCGAAACGTCCATGTAGTCGACTCGACTTGGCTCAACTGACAAGTTTTGTCCGCGGAAGCGGCAAAGGACTTGCTCGTTTGCAAAGTAACTGTCTTCAGTGAGCGGCATGTTCGCCTGGGCGACGACGTAGAGATCTTCTTCATCCGCCGTCATATATTGAATCTCGCTCGTGACGAGACCTGTTTCTGGGTCGACTCGGCGGTACGGTGTCTCAATGAAACCGTACTCGTTTACTTTCGCAAAAGATGAAAGCGAGTTGATGAGACCGATGTTCGGTCCTTCAGGTGTTTCGATTGGACACATCCGACCGTAGTGCGAATAGTGAACGTCTCGAACTTCGAAGCCGGCACGCTCACGTGTCAAACCACCCGGTCCGAGTGCAGAGAGACGACGCTTGTGCGTGAGCTCTGCGAGCGGGTTTGTTTGGTCCATGAACTGTGACAACTGCGAGCTACCGAAGAACTCTTTCAGCGATGCGATTACCGGGCGGATGTTAATCAGCGCCTGTGGTGTGATCGCATTTTGATCTTGAATCGACATCCGTTCTTTTACGACACGTTCCATACGAGAAAGACCGATACGGAATTGGTTTTGGAGAAGTTCTCCGACTGAACGAAGACGACGGTTTCCTAAGTGGTCGATGTCATCTGTTGTTCCGACTTCGTGAAGTAAGTTGAAGAAGTAGTTGATCGATGCAATGATATCCGCTGGTGTGACGTGCTTGATGCTACGGTCGATGTTGCCATTACCGATAATGTTCAAGACACGCTCTCCATCCGGGTCATCTGGTGAGATGACTTTAATCGATTGGAGACCAAACGGCTCACCTTCAGCAACGCCGCCAGTTGGCTCAGCGTCCATGTAACCGAGACCGTTTTCCAAATGCGGAAGGACGCGGTCTAAGTTGCGACGGTCGAGGATTGTTCCAGCTTCGGCGATCACTTCGCCTGTCTCTGGGTCAACGAGCGTCTCGGCCAATTTCTGACCGAAGAGACGGTTTTTAAGATGAAGTTTTTTGTTCATCTTATAACGACCAACGTTTGCGAGGTCGTAGCGTTTCGGGTCGAAGAAACGTGAGACGAGAAGTGATTTTGCGTTTTCAACCGTTGGTGGTTCACCAGGGCGGAGACGCTCGTAAATCTCGATCAACGCTTTCTCTGTCGACTCGGTATTATCTTTTTCAAGGGTGTTCCGAAGATATTCATCATCCCCGAGAAGGTCGATAATTTCTTGGTCCGTACCAAATCCGAGAGCACGCAACAACACCGTTACCGGGATCTTACGGGTACGGTCGATACGAACATAAACGATATCCTTAGCATCTGTCTCAAGTTCGAGCCATGCTCCACGGTTCGGGATGACTGTCGCACCGAAACCACGTTTACCGTTTTTATCGAGTTTAGAATTGTAATAGACGCTCGGCGAACGAACAAGCTGGGAAACGATGACGCGTTCTGCGCCGTTAATAATAAACGTTCCCGATTCTGTCATAATCGGGAAATCACCCATGAATACTTCTTGTTCTTTAAGCTCACCTGTCTCTTTGTTTTGCAGACGTACTTTCACGCGCAATGGCGCAGAATAAGTGACGTCGCGCTCCTTCGAGTCATCAATCGAATATTTCGGCTCGCTAAGCGAGTAATCGATGAACTCAAGCACGAGGTTTCCAGTGAAGTCGGAGATTGGCGAAATGTCGGTAAACATCTCTTTCAATCCTTCACGTAAGAACCACTCATAAGAAGCAGTTTGAATTTCAATCAAATTCGGAAGCTCTAATACCTCACTGATACGGGCAAAGCTTCTTCTCTGACGGTGACGACCGTACTGAACAAGTTGACCAGTCAACTGATTCACCTCTCAGACCCCCAATTCTCTATCGAATTTTTCGGGCGTAATAATCGAACATTGTCATTGAATGTCGCCCTTTTTCCGCGTCTAAAAAGCGGCAAACGCGGCAATTCAAGGCGAATTCCATTCCAATGGCATTTTATAATGTTAGCATATACGTTATAGCGAGTCAACAAGACTCAACCGTTTGTCAAGAGCGAATTGCCCGGAAAATAAAATAGCCTTTGTCTTTGGCAACCGTCTCGACCTGACCGAACACATCTTCAAGCAACTTCTTAGCAGAAGGCGCTCCTTGTTTCTTTTGAATGACGACGTAGAGTGCCCCGCCCATGACGAGATGCGCGTACGCATCTCTTAAAATCGTGTGAACCACTTGCTTCCCGGCCCGAATCGGCGGATTGGTCACGATAGCGGCAAATTGCTCGCCTCCGACTCCATCATATGCGTGGCTAAGCCGTGTTTCGATCGTCACCCCGTTTTGGGCGGCGTTTTGCTCTGACAAGGCAAGCGCTCGTTCGTTCACGTCGACGAGAAGCGCTTCACGCCCAGAGGCGTCGGCAAGCGAGATCCCCATCGGACCGTAGCCGCAGCCTACATCTAAAATGCGACCTTCAACTTCCGGCACTTCAAATGACTCGATTAAGAGACGTGACCCAAAATCGACCGAT
This sequence comes from Exiguobacterium sp. SH3S1, assembly GCF_004337105.1. NCBI lineage: Bacteria > Bacillati > Bacillota > Bacilli > Caryophanales > Exiguobacterium > Exiguobacterium sp. SH3S1. The sequence goes on from NZ_SJUW01000014.1 coordinate 34,932, forward strand.
CCTTTCGAGAACACGCCGCGGTCCGAGGTGAAGCGATACATCTTCCCTCGCAACTCATACGTCCACGTCTCAGGGGCACTTTTCGAACTCGGATCGTTCGTATAGTAATGATCTCCCATGCATTGAACCTCCTAACCCACTCTTCAAGGAAATAAAAGAAGCTCGCCATAGCGAGCTTCTATACGTTGTGAAGTAAAAGTTAGATTACTTAACTTCGACAGATGCGCCAGCTTCTTCAAGCTTAGCTTTAACTGCGTCTGCATCTTCTTTAGAAACGCCTTCTTTGACTGGAGCCGGAGTTCCGTCAACGAGTGCTTTTGCTTCTTTAAGACCGAGGCCAGTAAGTTCACGTACTGCTTTGATTACGTTGATCTTACCAGAACCTGCGCTTGTGAGGATTACGTCGAATTCAGTTTGCTCTTCAGCTACTGCTGCGCCTGCACCTGCTGCTGCTACTGGAGCTGCTGCTGATACGCCGAATTCTTCTTCGATTGTTTTTACGAGTTCGTTAAGTTCGAGAACCGTCATTGATTTGAGGTCTTCGATGAATTGCTCTTTGTTGAAAGCCATTATGGTTTTCCTCCTTTGATGTTGTAAAAAGTTTTTTTACGCTACGCGACAAAGATTAAGCAGACTGCTCTTCTTTTTGTTCTGCGATTGCGTTTGTTGCGATTGCGAGCCCGCGGATCGGAGCTTGAAGGACGCTGAGAAGCATCGAGAGAAGACCATCGCGTGATGGAAGTTCTGCAAGGGCTTTAACTTCTTCGAGTGAAGTTACTTTGCCTTCGATGATTCCGCCTTTAAGTTCGAGCGCTTTGTGCTCTTTTGAGAAGTCGTTCAAGATCTTCGCTGGAGCAATAACGTCTTCTTTCGAGAACGCGATTGCAGTAGGACCTGTGAAGACTTCATCGAGACCGTCATAACCAGACTGAGTCGCCGCGCGACGAAGGAGACCGTTTTTGTATACTTTGAACTCGATTCCAGCGTCACGAAGTGTTTTACGGAGTGTAGTCACTTCTTCAACTGTAAGTCCACGGTAATCAACAACGATCGTTCCAACGCTTGCTTGCATTTTCTCAGCGATTTCATCAACGAGTACCGATTTCTGAGCTACGATTTTTTCGCTTGCCATGTTTGTGCACCTCCTAGTCAATTCTTATACCGGACGAGAGGCTGCTCTCCAAAAAGAAATCCCTCGTATGAAGACATACGAGGGCGTAATTGTTTGAAAGTAAACCTGTGACAACAGGCTCAAGTTCGAGCAAAGACACCTCGGAAGGGTTTACGGACCGATGTCCACCTTCTGTCTGCGGTAATCCAACATATTCGGTTGAACGTGTTTTACTTTAACAGCGGCATCACACGTTGTCAACAGTTTATTTCAAGTGAATTACTTGATGAAATCGGCAGTTGCGACACGGATACCAGGACCCATTGTCGAAGAAAGCGCGATGTTTTTGAGGTAAGTTCCTTTTGCAGTAGCAGGCTTAACTTTCATGAGTGTCTCGAGGATAGTCTCGATGTTCTCAGAGAGTTTTGTTGCTTCAAATGACTTCTTACCAACTGGTACGTGGATGTTACCGGCTTTATCAACACGGTACTCAACTTTACCAGCTTTGATGTCCGCGATTGCTTTCGCAACGTCGAACGTGACTGTGCCTGTTTTCGGGTTAGGCATGAGGCCTTTTGGTCCGAGAACGCGACCGAGTTTACCAACTTCACCCATCATGTCAGGTGTCGCAACGATAACATCGAAGTCGAACCATCCTTGTTGGATTTTAGTGATGTACTCAGCATCGCCGACGAAGTCAGCGCCAGCCGCTTCAGCTTCTTTAACTTTTTCGCCTTTTGCAAAGACGAGAACTTTTTGTGTTTTACCAGTACCGTGTGGAAGTACAACGGCACCGCGGATTTGTTGGTCCGCTTTCTTCGGATCTACGCCGAGACGGACAGCAATTTCGATTGTTTCATCGAACTTAGCTGTTGCAGTTTTTTGAACGAGTTCAACCGCTTCTGCGAGGTCGTAAGACTTCGTGCGATCAACAAGCTTAGCTGCTTCTTGGTGTTTTTTACCCATGATTCTTTTCCTCCTTGTGGTTAGCGGAATTTCCTCCCACATAATGAAGGGATTGAAGGTGAGCAAAATATGCACCGACAATCCCAGAGACTAATAAATTAGTCTTCGATTACAATACCCATACTGCGCGCAGTACCTTCAACCATAAGCATCGCTGTTTCTACAGACGCTGCGTTAAGGTCAGGCATTTTAAGTTCAGCGATTTCGCGAACTTTATCACGCTTAACCGTTGCTACTTTCTTACGGTTCGGTTCTCCTGAACCGCTCTCGATACCAGCAGCTTTTTTCAAAAGAACTGCAGCTGGTGGAGTTTTCGTAATGAATGTAAACGAACGATCTTCGTATACCGTAATGACTACAGGAATAATCAATCCGGCTTGGTCTTGTGTACGAGCGTTGAACTCTTTACAGAATCCCATGATGTTAACACCTGCTTGACCAAGTGCTGGACCAACTGGTGGTGCTGGGTTAGCTTTACCAGCAGGGATTTGAAGTTTAACGAGTTTAGTAACTTTTTTCGCCACGAGACACACCTCCTTAAGTCTAAAATGTGGTTTCTTGGACGTTGTGCGCCCTCCCACTCAATCTATTAGGTCGAGTTTGTACTGAAATATAGCACAACATCAAACATTTCCGATTGTACCATCCGTTTCCGAGAATGGCAAGTGGGTTTTAGTTAATTTTCTGAACTTGTTCGAAATCAAGCTCAATTTTTGTTTCGCGGCCGAACATGTCGACGACGACTTTGAGCTTCTCTTTGTCAGTTTCGATCTCATCAATCGTACCTTCAAAGTTCTCGAACGCGCCTTCTTTGACACGAACGAGATCGCCAAGCTCATAGTTATAACGGTCTTTCTTCTCAATCAGACCCATCTGCGAAAGGACGTTCGTCACTTCGTCAGGCTGGAGCGGGATCGGCTTGGCGCCGCCCCCGGTTGATCCGAGGAAGCCCGTTACGTTTGGCGTGTTACGAACAACATACCATGAATCGTCTGTCATAATCATCTCGACGAAGACGTATCCAGGGAAGTTTTTCACTTCACGCTCTTTAATTTTCTTTTCGCCACTCTTCAACGTGACTTCTTCTTGCGTTGTTTCGGTCGGAACGAGGACGCGGAAAATTTTATCTTCCATGTTCATCGAACCGATTCGACGTTCTAGGTTTTCTTTGACATTGTTCTCAAAGCCAGAGTACGTCTGGACAACAAACCATTGTTTCTCCACGGCTTTCACCTCTTTCCTTAGTTAATCAATAGGTTGACGAGATAACTGACACCAGTATCTACGCCGAACACGAACAGGCCGATCACGACGACCGTCGCGATGACTGTGATGGTATATTTTGTGAGCTCTTTACGAGTCGGCCAACTCGTCTTCTTTAACTCTTTCCATACATCGCGCAAAAAGTTCATGGTAGCTTCCTCCTACGTTGAATGCCAATCTACGTTACTTTGATTCTCGATGTGTTGTATGCGCATTGCAACGACGGCAGAACTTGTTCAGCTCGAGCCGCGTCTGCACATCATCTTTCTTGGTCGTCGAGTAAACTCTTGACCCGCAATCCGCGCACTCGAGACTTACTTTCTTTGCCATCCATAAGCGCCCCTTTCGACAGCTCCATATTAAAAAAGAGCGAAAAAAAAACGCCTCCTGTAACTGGCGTCTACGGACAAGGCGCTGCCTTAAAAGTATCACATAGGAGGCGTGCGGTCAATACGAGTTAACTCGTCAGCATTTTAACGTCAACGTGCCGCTCGAATTTTTTCTTCACGCGCTGTAAGGCGTTATCGATCGACTTCACATGACGGTCAAGGTCGTCAGAGATTTCTTGATACGAACGACCATCTAAATAAAGACGAAGCACTTTTCGTTCCAAGTCACTGAGGAGCTCATCCATCTTCTCTTCCATGAACAGTTGTTCTTCCCGCGTGACGAGCAAGTCTTGCGGGTCGTTCGGATGCGGGGGCAAGATCACGTCGAGCAACGTCCGGTCAGACTCATCGTCAAAGATCGGCTTGTCGAGCGAGACGTATGAGTTGAGCGGAATATGTTTCTGACGCGTCGCCGTCTTAATCGCCGTGATCATCTGACGGGTGATACACATCTCGGCAAAACTCTTAAACGAAGCGAGGCGTTCATCCCGATAGTCACGCACGCCTTTATACAGACCGATCATTCCCTCTTGGACGATATCCTCGTGGTCGGCGCCGATCAAAAAGTAAGACCGCGCCTTCGCCCGCACGAAGTAACGGTAACGTTCAATCAAAAACTCGAGCGCATCACTATCCCCTTCATTCCGCGCTAGAGAGACGAGCTCTTCGTCTGACATCGTTTCAAACTGCTCGTATGGCCATCCGTTCATGTTTCATACCCCCCGGCTATTGATAATGAACTATGTAAGTTAGTGCTCTTATTATAGGCGTCATACAAAACGACCGTCAAATAAATTTCAAAAAATTCCGTCAATTAGATATGGTGTAACTTATACAACTAATAGTATACAACATTTCTTTCCAAAAAAATGTCAAATTAAAAACAAAAAAACGAGTCCATTGTATGAACTCGTCAGTGAGAATCCTCACCGTTCGACTTACGGCGCCGCATTTCTTCAAAACGGGCCATGACGTCAGGCGGGATATCGATTGTTTTTCGATTGGACCGGTCGCTCGCGAGCGTCTGACGCTCTTGCTCAATCGCCACTTTCGCTTGCTTCCAATCCTTTAATAGTTCGGTCGCCGGGACACGGAGGGCACCTTGACCGAAGATGACCCATTGCTCGGTAAAGTCGTTTGTGGCGACGAATAACGTCACTAAACGATCGTCCACGAGTTCATGGGCTCGCCGTTCGATCCACTCATCCGCCGTTTCGTTCTCCTTCGTATAGACGACCTCGACCCGGCTCCGCTTCTGGATCGATTCGCGCCCATAGCGCATGTGGGCATCAAAGACGACCGTCACCATGCGGCCTGTGGCGGCCTGATACTCGGCCATCGCTTCAATCAAGTCATTTCGAGCTTGATCGAAGTCGATGTCCCGCAGTTTTCGAAGATGCGGCCACGCCCCAATGATGTTATAGCCATCGACGAGGAGTAATTCTCGCTTTTTCAGGCTCATGATAACGGATTACGAGAGCGATGCACCTCATACAGAAGAAGTGCGGCTGCGACCGAAGCGTTGAGCGACGTGACATGACCGACCATCGGCATATGGACGAGGAAGTCACACGCCTCGCGCACGAGACGGCCCATCCCTTTCCCTTCGCTGCCGATGACGACGACGAGTGGCATGTTCCCATCGAGCCGACGATAGTCTTGACTCTCACTCGCGTCAGTTCCGACGATCCACATCCCTTTTTCTTTCAATTCTTCGAGCGTCCGCGTCAAGTTCGTGACACGCGCGACCGGGATATATTCAATTGCTCCCGTCGAGGCTTTCGCGACGGTTTGCGTCAAGCCGACCGAGCGCCGTTTCGGAATGATGACTCCATGGGCGCCGACCGCGTCAGCTGTCCGTAAAATCGATCCCAAGTTGTGCGGGTCCTCTAGCTCATCGAGCAAAATAAAGAGCGGTGTCTCCCCTTTAGACTCGGCCAGCGCGAACATATCGTCAAGCGTCTTATACTCGTAAGCCGCAACGGCCGCGACGACGCCTTGATGGTGTTCACTGCCAGCCATTTTTTCAAGCTTCGTCTTCGGGACGAACGAGATCTGTACCGAGGCCTCATTGGCCATGCCGATAATTTGGGCGAGCGGCCCTTTGTGCTGCCCTTCCATGATAAAGACTTTGTTCATATCCCGTCCGCTCCGAAGCGCCTCGATTACTGGATTACGTCCATATAAGAAATCGATGCCTTCTTCAAGGACGTCAACTTCTTGATAGTCCGGGCGTTCCGGCTTTTGACGGTGCGGACGGTCGCCCCGTTCGCCTCTCGGACGGTCGAACGAACGCTTATCGTTCGCTCGTCCTCCTTCATGTCGTTTCGGGTTGCTCGGTTTCGAGCCATGTGAGTGCCTGTTCGATGAGTTCTTCAAGACGATCCCTTCTTTCTATTAGATATGTGTAGCCGATCAATGCCTCAAAAGCTGTCGAGTAGCGGTACGTGTGGACGTCAGTGCGTTTCGGGATCGACCCTGATTTCGCGTTTTTACCGCGCCGGACGATCGCTGTCTCGTCCTCGCTCAAGATACCCGTCTCTAACCAGTGGGTGACGACACTCGCTTGCGCGGTTGCATTCACGTAACGGACGGCCCCGCGATGGAGGTCGTTCGGTCGCGTCAACCCTTTGCCGAGCAGTCGTTTTCGTACCGCCATCTCATACACTGCGTCGCCCATATAAGCGAGGGCGAGCGCGTTTAGTTGATTCGCATTCGTCATGATCGTTTCCACCGTACGCCTTGCGCCGTATCTTCGAGCTGGATATTTTGTTGTTTCAACAAGTCACGGATCTCGTCGGCACGGGCAAAGTTACGATCTGCTCGAGCCGTATTCCGCTCGAGAATCAACTGATCGACCTCGGCGTCGAGTAGTTCTGTTTCCACTTCAATCGTCAACCCGAGTACGCCCGTCAATTCCTTGAACAAGTCGAGCACTTGCTCGAGCGTATCTTTCGAGACATGGTCTGCTTTGGCGTAGATGTTTGCCTCTTTTGCTAAATCAAACAATACTGTCACGGCATTCGCCGTGTTGATATCATCATCCATCGCTTCGATAAATGCTGCTTTCACCGTCGCAAGTTTTCGCTCCATCGCCTCGCTCGGTTCAACGAGGCCGGCCGTGACCGACAGACGGTATTCGACGTTATGGTACGCTTCCTTGATCCGGTCCCATCCGTTAGCGGCCTGATTGATCAGCTCGCGGCTATAGTTGATCGGATGACGGTAGTGGACCGATAACATGAAGAAACGGAGCACCATCGCGTCGACTTCTTTTAACGCCTCGTGGACGAGCAGGAAATTTCCGAGTGATTTCGACATCTTCTCGTTCTCGATGTTGATGAAGCCGTTGTGGAGCCAGTAGTTCGCAAACTTCGTATGGTTGCACGCCTCAGACTGTGCAATCTCATTCTCGTGGTGCGGGAATTTGAGGTCATGCCCGCCTGCGTGAATGTCGATCGTTTTGCCGAGGTGCTTCTTCGCCATGGCCGAGCATTCGATATGCCAGCCGGGGCGTCCTTGTCCCCACGGGCTGTCCCAAGCCGGCTCATCTGGTTTGGCCGCTTTCCAGAGCACGAAGTCGAGCGGGTCTTCCTTCTTCTCCCCGACATCGACACGTGACCCGGCCCGAAGGTCTTCAATCGACTGTTGGCTGAGCTTGCCATACTCTTCAAACTTACGCGTCCGGAAATAGACATCGCCTTCTGATGCGTAGGCGTAGCCTTCATCCTCTAAGTTACGGATAAAGTCGATGATTTCCTCCATCGTGTCGGTGACACGTGGATACACGTCCGCTGGCAAGACGTTCAACGCACCCGTATCCGCCAAATAAGCGTCGATATAGCGGTTCGTCAGCGTTCCGACATCTTCACCGAGCTCATTCGCCGTACGGATGATCTTATCATCCACATCGGTAAAGTTGAGGACGTACTTCACGTCGTAGCCTCGGTATGTCAAATAGCGCCGTACCGTGTCGAATGCGATGGCCGGACGGGCGTTTCCGACGTGAATATAATTATAGACGGTCGGTCCGCATACGTACATGGACACTTTCCCAGGAACGATCGGGTTGAACGGTTCTTTCTTATTCGTGAGGCTGTTGTAAAACTGAATCATGTGACTTCTCCTCCATCTGTTTCTCGAGTAATGCTAACTTGCGTTCCAAATCAGCCACGGCGTTCTCTAACCGCTCTTGGCATTCACGATCCGGGTCCGGTAAGCGATGGTCGAGGTCGTGCTGTTTGACCCGCTCCCCGTTGCGGATGACGACACGTCCCGGGATCCCGACGACGGTCGAGTCTGACGGGACATCTTTTAAGACGACCGAACTGGCCCCAATTTTGACGCAATCGCCTATCGTGATATTACCGAGCACTTTCGCGCCGGCCGAGATGAGCACATCGTTCCCGATGGTCGGATGCCGCTTCCCTTTTTCTTTGCCGGTTCCGCCGAGCGTCACGCCTTGATAGATGGTGACGTTGTTGCCGATGATGGCCGTCTCCCCGATGACGATCCCGAATCCGTGGTCGATAAAGACACCTTCGCCGATGATGGCACCCGGATGAATCTCAATCCCGGTCACCCAGCGACTCGTCTGGGCAATCATTTTAGCCAATAGTTTAATATTGCGAGTCCACAACCCATGCGCGATCCGATGCGACCATAAGGCATGGAGGCCTGGATACGTCAATACGACTTCTGCTTTTGAGCGGGCAGCCGGATCGAGTTCGAGCACGTTCCGGATGTCGGCGCTCACACTTTTCCAAAATCCCATAATTGTTCTCCTTTTCCATATCAAAAACAAAGACGCCCCTGTGCCAAGGCACAGAGACGCCGTAAGCGCGGTTCCACTCTGTTTGGGAAAGTTCCCCTCTCAAGTCTCGTTAACGCCGAGTCGCGGTCCCGACTACATATCGCCGGAACGGCTCCGAGGTGCACTTCGACGGGGGACGCTTCTAGAACTTCCAGCCTAGGTTCTAGTCTCTGACAAGTGTCAACCCGCTTACTTTCCTCATCGTTGCCTTTAAGCTAATAATGTTGTGAGACGTGCCAACACACGCTCTTTGCCAATCAGCGCAATCGCGTTTGGAAGTTCTGGTCCATGTGTTTGTCCGGTCGTGGCGACACGGATTGGCATGAACAAGTTCTTTCCTTTTTGCCCAGTCGCTTTTTGAGTGGCCTTCGTAGCCGCCTTGATAGCTTCCGGTGTGAAGTCCTCGATCGCCTCGAGTTGCGTTTTAAACTCGGCGAGTACAGCCGGCACCGCTTCACCGGCAAGCACCGCGTTCGCCGCCTCGTCATACTCGACCTCGTCTTTAAAGAACAAGTCTGTCAACGGTACAATTTCGGCACCGTGTGTCATTTGTTCTTTATAAAGAGCGATGAGCGCTGTGGCCCAGTCCGCCTCTTCCATTGACAAGGCTTCAGGCAATCGTCCTGCTTCTTGTAAGAATGGTAAACTGAGTGCCACCACTTCGTCAAGCGAAGCCTGCTTCATGTAGACACTGTTGATCCAAGCGAGCTTATGCTGGTCGAATACGGCCGGACTCTTCGATAGACGGCCCGCGTCGAACATGTCGATAAACGCTTCTTTCGTGAAGATTTCCTCTTCACCGACTGGAGACCAACCGAGAAGCGAGATGAAGTTGAAGAGCGCACCAGGGAGATATCCGAGGTCTGCATATTGTTCGATGAACTGGATGATCGACTCATCACGTTTCGAGAGCTTCTTATGGTTCTCGTTATAGATCAATGTCATGTGACCGAACGTCGGATACTCCCATCCGAGTGCATCGTATACCATCATCTGTTTCGGTGTGTTCGCGATATGGTCATCCCCGCGCAACACGTGGCTGATTTTCATCAAGTAGTCATCGACGACGACGGCAAAGTTGTACGTCGGGATCCCGTCTTGCTTGACGATGACCCAGTCTCCGAAGTCTTTCGACTCGAACGAAACGTCGCCTTTGACAACGTCTGTCCATTTGTACGTAACCTGTTCTGGCACTCGAATCCGAATCGACGGCTTCCGTCCTTCGGCTTCAAACGCCGAGCGCTCAGCGTCGCTCAAGTCGCGATGTGCTCCCGAGTAGCGTGGTGCTTCACCGCGTGCGATCTGTGCCTCGCGCTCCGCTTCGAGTTCTTCTGACGTCATGTAGCATTTATAAGCGAGCCCTTTGTCCATCAACTCGTTCACGTGTTTATTGTAGAGATCGAGTCGTTCCATTTGGAAATATGGACCGTAATCGCCATCGCGACCTGGACCTTCATCCCACTCGATACCGAGCCATTCCAAGTACTTCATCTGACTTTCGACACCGTTCTCGACGTTTCGTTTTTGATCCGTGTCCTCGATCCGAAGAATCATTTTCCCGCCTGCGTGGCGAGCATATAAATAGTTAAATAGCGCGGTCCGGGCGTTCCCGATATGAAGGTGACCCGTCGGACTTGGCGCATAGCGTACACGCACTTCACTCATAATATTTCCACCTTTCTTCTCTTCTGCCCAAATAGTATACCACTTTTTTCAAGCACGGTTGAGCAAGATGACCGCCTGGGCGGCGATTCCTTCTTCACGTCCCGTGAAACCTAACCGTTCCGTCGTCGTCGCTTTCACGTTCACTTGGCTAATATCAGCTTCAAGCAGTTCGGCGATGACCGCGCGCATGTCATCGATATACGTCCGGAGCTTCGGCCGTTCCGCCATAACGGTCGCGTCTACGTTGCCGAGCACATACCCTTCTGCCTTGACGAGTTGCCATACGTGTTGGAGCAACACTTTCGAGTCTGCATCTTTAAAATCGGGATCCGTATCCGGGAAGTGTTTGCCGATATCCCCTGCCGCGATGGCACCGAGCGCCGCATCTGCGATGGTGTGAAGTAACACGTCGGCATCCGAGTGTCCAAGCAAACCGCGGTCGTGGGGAATCTCGATCCCTCCTAATATAAGCGGGCGCCCTTCTGCGAACGCATGTACATCAAAACCTTGTCCGATTCTCATCGATAGTCCTCCTTCGTCAAGATCGCTTCCCCGAACAACAAATCCTCAGGGGTCGTCATTTTTATGTTGTGATAGTCACCTGGAATGACGGTGACTTCTTTCCCTGACCACTCGAACAAGCTCGCATCATCAGTCCCGATGAATCGGGATGATTCTGCCTGGTCATGAATCGCCCGGATGTCAGCCACAGGAAACGCTTGCGGTGTCTGAGCGAGCCAAAGTGTCTCACGGGGAACAGTTTGCGTAATCGTCCCCGCGGTCACTTGTTTCACCGTATCTTTCACAGGAACGGCTAAAATGGCCCCTTTCGTCTGAGCCGCTTCCGCTACTTGATGCAACTGACTGATTCGAACGAACGGCCGGGCCCCGTCATGGATCAACACAACTCCATCCGTGTCGATTGTCTGTAAACCGGCTCGAACGCTCTGTTGCCGTTCTTCCCCGCCTGCCACGTACGTAATCGGCGTCGGGACGTGACGTAACTCATGCGCGAACCAGGCTTCTTCTTCCGGACGAATCGCCAGAACAATCTGTTCACACCATGTGTCTTTCGCAAACGCCTCGACGGTCCAGACGATGATCGGTTTTCCTTGGAGCGACAACATCAACTTGTTCTCATCGGCTCCCATGCGCTTGCCTTTCCCGGCAGCCGGGATGACGACCGTGTAACGTACCATCACGTTCACCTCTCTTCGTGAAAAAAGAGAGCGCTGATGCGTCTCTTTTTTCATACTTATTCAGGGCGAGCAAAAATCATTCGGCCCGCGGATGTTTGGAGTACGCTCGTCACGACGACAGGAAGTGTCTTCGAGATGAGCTTGCGTCCGCCTTCGACAACGACCATCGTCCCGTCTTCGAGGTAAGCGACCCCTTGGTTTTGTTCTTTCCCTTCTTTGATGACCGTCACGACCATCTCTTCTCCGGGAATGACGATCTGTTTGACCGAGTTGGCCAAATCATTAATGTTGAGCACCGGTACGTTTCGGACTTCACACACTTTATTCAAGTTGTAATCGTTCGTCACGACAATGCCTTTCTTTAACTCGGCGAGCTTGATCAATTTAATATCGACTTCGGCTACGTCTTCAAAGTCACCATCGTAAATCTCGACCTCGATTCGATCGTTGTTTTGGAGCTCTTTTAAAATATCCAGACCGCGTCGGCCTCGATTCCGTTTAAGCGTATCCGACGAGTCGGCGATGTACTGCAACTCTCCGATGACGAACTGAGGAACGATGAGCGTCCCTTCGATGAATCCGGTCTTCGAAATATCGGCGATCCGACCATCGATGATCACACTCGTATCTAATATCTTGTCGTTCGAGCGGCGTAACGGTTCCGCTTCCGGCTTGTCCCGTTCACTTTTCACGAACAACTTGATCCATTCGTTCCGCTTCCGGTAACCAACGGCAAATCCAAAGTAACCGAACAGGGCAGTCACAAAAATCGGAACAATCTTACTGAGTAAGAAGATGTCCGTGACCTCAAGCGATACACTGATCAAAAAGGCAATCAATAAACCGATGATCAATCCGATTGAGCCGAATAAAATATCGCCGACCGGTAAATGGACGAGCCGTTCTTCGACAAAACGGATAAATTTGACGATTGCATCAGTCAAAAATAAACTGAGAATGAAGAAGATAAGTCCACCAATCAAACTAGCAACGTAAGGAATCGTCAACCATGCCGGCACGCTGACCCCGAGGTCATCAAGAAGCACCATCGCTTCGATCATGCCAAACCACCCGACGACGAGTCCAATCAAAATAAATCCGAGTCGCACTGAAATCTTCACTCATTCCACCTCCTTCTATTGAATTAAAATTTCAAAAAAATAACACTTATATTGTAACACGGTTCTTTTAAACGCGTTCGTTACAAAGCGTTAAAAACTGCCAGAAGCGCCCCGTCAAAACGGGATGGCGAGTTGGAGCGCTTCATCGACAGTACTGACACCGACCACATCGATACCAGGTGGGGCGGTCCAGCCCCCTAGGTTATTCTTCGGAATGATCGCACGTGTGAAACCGAGCTTGGCCGCTTCCGCGACACGTTGCTCAATCCGTGACACACGGCGCACTTCCCCGGTCAACCCGACCTCGCCGATGCAGACATCAGTCGGACGAGTCGGGCGGTCCCGGAAACTCGAGGCGATGGAAATACAAATCGCCAAGTCGATCGCCGGTTCATCGAGCTTGACCCCGCCCGCCGCCTTCAAATAAGCGTCTTGCGTTTGCAGCAAGAGACCCGAACGTTTCTCCAGCACGGCCATGAGAAGGGCGACCCGGTTTTGGTCGATTCCCGTTGCCATCCGGCGCGGGTTCCCGAACGACGTCGGGGAAATGAGTGCCTGCAGCTCGACGAGTACCGTCCGTGTCCCTTCCATCGACGCGACGACCGTCGAGCCTGAGACGCCTGCCGTCCGTTCTTCGAGGAAAATCTCTGACGGGTTGAGCACTTCCTCAAGGCCGCCTTCTTTCATCTCGAATATTCCAATCTCGTTCGTTGAACCGAACCGGTTTTTGACGGCCCGTAAAATCCGGAACGTGTGGTGACGTTCTCCTTCAAAATACAGAACAGCATCCACCATATGCTCGAGCAGACGCGGTCCGGCAATCGATCCTTGCTTCGTCACGTGGCCGACGATAAAGACGGCGACCCCTCGTGTCTTAGCAATTTTCATCAGCGCAGCCGTACATTCCCGCACTTGGGCGACGCTGCCTGGCGCCGATTGGATTTCATCCATATATACCGTCTGAATCGAGTCAATAATGACGAACCCAGGTTCCTCTTCATCGATGACCCGTTCGATCATGAGCATGTCCGTCTCGGCGAGAACGTATAAATCCTGTGTCGGTAACCCGAGTCGTTCCGCGCGCAGCTTTGTCTGCTTCAACGATTCTTCCCCGGAAATATATAGCACTTTCCGACCGCTATGGGCGAGATGTGCACTCACTTGCAGGAGAATTGTCGACTTCCCGATCCCCGGGTCCCCACCGACGAGGACGAGCGAGCCCGGGACAATTCCACCCCCGAGCACCCGGTCGAACTCTTGACTGTTCGTATGCACACGTGTTTCTTCTTGGGAAACGACGTCTGAGAGACGCTCTGGCTTCAGTTGTCGCGACGAACTATGGACAAACGCAGCTCCCCGTTTCGCTTTCTTTTCTTCAACAAATTCTTCGACGAGCGTGTTCCACTCGTTACATCCCGGACAACGGCCCATCCATTTTGCGGATTCATAGCCACAAGACTGACATACGTACTTCGTTTTAATTTTTGCCATGTTATTCCCTTCTGTCTAAAAAAGCCCCCTCAAAAGAGAGAGGGAGCTCCGTATTTACTGGACGACACCTTCGTTGCGGACAATGAATTCACCATCTTGAACATCGAGAGCCACTTTACTGCCTTTCGTGATTTCCCCGCTGAGCATCGATTCTGAGAGTCGGTCTTCCACCTCGCGCTGGAGCGCACGGCGGAGCGGACGAGCCCCGTACTCAGGGTCATAGCCGACGACGGCAATCTTCTCAAGCGCCGATTCCGTCAAGGTGAAATCGATGCCTTGCTCGCCAAGTCGGTCTGTGAGCGTCTTCGCCATAAGTTTGACGATTTCTTGGATATGCTCTTTTTGAAGCGAATGGAAGACGGTGATCTCGTCGATCCGGTTCAAGAACTCAGGCCGGAACGCTTTTTTCAATTCTTCCATGACTTTATCTTTCATTTCCGTATATTCACGTTTCACGTCATCTTCGACGGTGAAACCGACATATTTGTTCCGTTTAAGTGCGGCCGCACCGACGTTTGACGTCATGATGATGACCGTGTTACGGAAGTCGACCGTACGACCTTTCGAGTCGGTCAGACGCCCGTCATCGAGCACTTGGAGCAAGATGTTGAACACTTCAGGGTGAGCTTTCTCAATCTCATCAAGCAAGATGACCGAGTATGGCTTACGACGAACTTTCTCCGTCAACTGACCGCCTTCTTCGTATCCGACATACCCTGGAGGCGACCCGACGAGACGGCTCGTCGCATGTTTTTCCATATACTCCGACATGTCGATTCGGATGATCGCATCCTCGTCACCGAAGAGCGCCTCAGCGACAGCACGCGCTAGTTCCGTCTTCCCGACACCGGTCGGTCCGAGGAAAACGAATGACCCGATCGGACGTTTCGGATCTTTCAGTCCGGCCCGGGCCCGGCGAATTGCCCGCGAGATTGATTTGACGGCTTCATCTTGACCGATGACCCGACCGTGTAAGATCGACTCGAGCTTGAGGAGACGGTCTGTCTCCTCTTCGGCAATTTTTGTCACCGGCACACCCGTCCAGCTTGCGACGACTTGAGCGATATCTTCTTTCGTCACTTCAAGCTTTTCATTACCTTGCTTGTTCTGCCATTCTGATTTGAGGTGCTCGAGTTCATCGCGAAGCTTCTGTTCTGTATCACGAAGCGAAGCCGCTTTTTCAAACTCTTGGCTCTGGACGGCCGCATCTTTTTCTTTACGGATCGATTCGAGACGTGCTTCAAGCTCTTTTAAGTTCGGCGGCGCCGTGAATGAACGGAGGCGAACTTTCGAAGCCGCTTCGTCGACGAGGTCGATCGCTTTATCTGGAAGGAACCGGTCCGAAATATAGCGGTCAGATAAGACAACCGCTTCATGAATCGCCTCATCCGTAATTGTGACACGGTGGTGAGCCTCATAGCGGTCACGCAAACCGAACAAAATTTGTTCAGCCTGGTCCGTCGTCGGCTCATTCACTTGAATCGGTTGGAAGCGGCGTTCGAGTGCGGCATCCTTCTCAATGTATTTCCGGTACTCGTCAAGCGTTGTTGCACCGATACATTGGAGCTCACCTCGCGCGAGCGACGGTTTCAAGATGTTCGAGGCATCGATCGCCCCTTCGGCTCCACCCGCCCCAATCAACGTGTGTAACTCGTCGATGAAGAGAATGACGTTGCCGGCCTGGCGAATCTCGTCCATGACTTTTTTCAATCGGTCTTCAAACTCACCGCGGTATTTCGTTCCCGCGACGAGCGTACCCATGTCGAGCACCATGACGCGTTTGTTGCGAAGCGTCTCCGGCACTTCATTGTTAATGATCTGTTGCGCGAGTCCTTCGACAACTGCCGTCTTACCGACACCTGGCTCTCCAATCAAGACCGGGTTGTTCTTCGTCCGGCGAGACAACACTTCGATGACCCGTTGAATTTCACCGGCACGGCCGATAACAGGGTCGAGACGTGACTCACGGGCTTGTTGCGTCAAGTCGCGGGCCAAGCCATCAAGTGTCGGTGTCGCAGCGCTCGTGCCTGGTTGTGATGCGTTTGACGACGATTCCGTGTTCCCGAGAAGTTGAAGCACTTGTTGCCGTGCTTTCGTCAAGCTGATACCAAGGTTGTTCAAGACGCGGGCAGCGACGCCTTCGCCTTCACGAATCAATCCGAGTAAAATATGCTCTGTCCCGACGTAAGAATGACCGAGTTTACGGGCTTCATCCATCGAGAGCTCGATTACTTTTTTCGCACGCGGCGTGTAGTGGATTGTCGACCCGTTCTCAGAACCACGGCCAATCAACGCCTCGACTTCTTGTTGAATCTTCTCAGAAGTTAGACCGAGGGCGAACAACGCTTTGGCAGCAATCCCTTCACCTTCACGGACAAGTCCGAGCAAGATATGTTCCGTACCAATATTATGATGGCCAAGTCGTACCGCTTCCTCTTGTGCTAAAGCTAATACGCGCTGAGCTCGTTCTGTAAATCGACCAAACATCATTGACAAAACCTCCTTAGAGTTGGATCAAACTAAACCATGATCTAACGTTCGACGTACGAGAGTCGCTCGTTCGCGATCTCGTTCTTTCGTAGATAATGTTTTCCCGAAATGTTTTTGTAGGAAACCTGATTGTAGGCGGACAATCAAATCATGAAACTGCGGTGGACTCCAGTCGGACAAAATACCGAGGTCACTCGCTAAATGTAAATCGGATAACCGTTCAATCGCCTCTGTCGACGACAATAATTTGGAATACCGTAAAATCCCGTAAGAACGATAAAACTGATCTTCCAATTCATCTTGATTACTGTTCAGGAGTTGTTCTCGGGCTTGACGTTCCGCGTGGACGACTTGTTCTGTGATTTCCATAAAATCAGATAACAACTGCGATTCATCGCTACCAAGCGTCCGTTGATTCGATAACTGGAACAAACGCCCGGCTGCGTCACTGCCTTCTCCGTAACGTCCTCGAATCGTGTATCCGAGTTTGCGAAGTTCTACTAATATAGGAGTTATTCGTCCCGTTAACGTCAGACCCGGCAGGTGCAGCATGACCGATGCGCGAAGTCCGGTACCGATGTTGCTCGGACACGTCGTCAAATAGCCAAGCTCTTCATCGAAAGCGTATGGGAGCGACTCGCCACAGAGCGCGTCGACTCGTTTCGCAAGTTCGAACGCTTCTTGGACTTGATAGCCGGGAAGCAACGTTTGGATGCGCAAATGATCTTCTTCGTTAATCAACACGCTGATCGTCTCGTCTTCACTCAGGAAAACAGCACTCTCATCTTTTTCCGCAATCGTCGGGCTGATCAAATGCTTTTCGACGAGAGCTTGCCGCGTCACTTGATCATAGGCGCGCATATGCAAATATTCAAAGCCTTGTAAGCCGCCCAAGGCCGTCTCGATGCGTTCGCATAGCTGACGCTGTCCTTCTTGAGACAATGTCGGAGAAAAGACGATGTCTTTTAAATTGCGTGCCAAACGAATTCGTGTCGAGATGACAAGATCATCAAGCTTGGCCCGTTCTTTCATTTTTGGACCGAGTGGATGTTTGAGGAATGTCTCCATCACGCCTCACCTTGCCCTTTCAGTTGCGTCATTTCTTTTTTGATGCGTGCCGCTCGTTCATAATCTTCTTGTTCGACGGCCCATTCTAACTCCCCTGCTAACTTTACAAGACGTTCGCCGATTCGCTCATCCGGTGTGCGTAACGCGTCAGGTACCGACCCGACATGATGGTCATGCCCTTGCTGGTACTGACGTGTCATTTTAATCAACTCTTCACGGAAGACCGTGTAGCATGAGGCGCAGCCCGCTTTTCTTAGATGCGTCATCTCGCTCTGTGTCATCTGGCAAGTTGGACACCGCTTCACGACAGGAACGTAATCGGCCATCACTTCGACTGTACAGTTCCGACATAGTTTTCGTTCGACTGGGACCCCGTTTTCCAACATAACGACTTCATTGACGGCAGGACGCCGTTTACACCGTTCGCATAACATGTCTTAAGCCTCCGTCAGTGATAACTAAGTAACTTCATCAGGGCGAGTAGCTGCTGTCTTCGAATCAGATAGCGGTCGTCGGCGTTCAAGCCGAGCGTTTCGTCGGACAACAAGTGGTACAGTAAACGGACATCCCGCTCGCTCAACATACCTTCTTCAAATAAACGGATCAAAATGTTTTCAACAAGTTGTTCCGTCAGACGAGGATGGTCTTGTAAAATGTCCATTAAACTCGTCAGCAAGTCTTGTTTCTCGTGAAGAATGACACGACGAATTCGAATATAACCGCCCCCACCTCGCTTACTTTCTACAAGGTAGCCTTTTTCGACCGTAAAACGTGTATTGATGACATAGTTGATTTGAGACGGAACACATTCAAAACGTTTCGCGATATCTTGTCGTTTGATTTCAATCGCTTCTGCCTGACTTTCCTTCAGCACTTGCTTCAAATACTGTTCGATTACATCAGATATGTTTCTCATCTCCACCACCCTCTGACCATCTTTGACTTTTGATTTTATTCTATCACTGATTTAAAAAAAGGCAAACGAAAAGCGACGACGCAAATGCATCGTCGCTCAAAAGAAAAGACGACCAAGCATGTGCTTGGTCGTCTTTCATATGGCCTGGCAACGTCCTATCCTCACAGGGGGAGACCCCCAACTACTTTCGGCGCTGAAGCGCTTAACTTCCGTGTTCGGCATGGGAACGGGTGTGGCCGCTTCGCTATCGCCACCAGACAAGGGATTGT
>NZ_SJUW01000015.1:0-45175 GCF_004337105.1 Exiguobacterium sp. SH3S1
GTGTCGCAACTTAAACGTTAGGGTGAGATTGTGGTTGCTGGCAAGTCCTTTTTCTTTTCTAAAATAGGAGTGCAGAGTTGTGTACGTTTCCGTTGCACACTTCTGCACTCCTATTTTGCACTACACAAATGGAACAATCGACATTTATAAACAAATAAGGGAATAAAGAAAGGAAAGGATATGAATAAAATAGAATCCAAGTTCAATCGTGTAAAAAAGATGATAGAAAAGTACCCACAGGTGTTCGAGTACGGTCCAGGAGCTTCAGAAGCTGCCATTCAAGATGTGGAGAAACAACTGAATGTAACGTTTCCTCCGCTGTACAGAAAGTTTTTAGAAATCTATGGCTATCTTGTAACAGAAGATGAATCGATTTGGGGAATCGCGCCTCAAAACCTTGAATATGATTTAGTCTTTCAAAACGATAAGTTCAAAAATATGTTAGCAAAATCAGGTAAACCGCCTCTTCCTTCATATTTGGTCGGCATCCAAACTTTTGAAGAATCGCTCATCTGTCTTGATTTAAAGACAAAGTCATACGATGGGGCAGAAGTGAAGACTTGTTTTTATCCACCGGAAAAGGAGGGTTTTGAGTATTTAGATGACTCTTTCACAGAACTATTTTATATGGAATGCGACAATGCGATATCTTCTTATTTAGATGAGCAAACCTTTAAGAAGGACAATCACACGCCTTTAACAATTAAAGAAACGAAACTATCCTCAACTCAAGATGATTTATATGAGACAGCAAAGCAGCTAATTCTTCAACATCCCGAACTTTCTGAGTTAGGTGACGGTTATACCAAGGAAGAAATCGCAATCGTCGAACGGGAATTAGGGGTCAACTTTGCAGGAAGTTATTATACGTTTTTAAACGAGTTCGGTGGGGGACTGTTTGGAGAGAACGTGTTCTTCTCTTTGGACGATGATGAGTTGATAAAAATCAACCTACAACTATATCATCCGACCGATTACGAATATGGGCTGGCAAAAAAGCTGGTAGCGGTATACTACGATGACTTAGAAGACTTCTACGCCTGCCTTGATTATGAAAATAAGATAAACGGAGAGCCGAGCGTCGTATACCGGAACGCGAACGTATCCGAGGAAGATTATGATCAAAACGAACGACTTCAGTCTTTCGCTGAGTTTCTTTTATACATCATTAAGGACACAGTATCAGTCGATGGATAGGTCGAAAAATTGAATCTAATGCAAAGCAAACCCTTATCAGAGAGTAAATTCTCTAATAAGGGTTTTCCTATACTAAAGTCAGCCTTGTGACTTTTTCTCTTTGATCGCCACCCACACTTCGCTATAGACGTTGTCCGACGGACCATCATGCTTCGTGAACGAGATGCTCGGCAAGTCGGCGAGTTCGTACCCGGACGTCGGCAGCCATTCGGCATACGTCTTCGCCATCGTCTCCTGGAGCGTCTCCGGGAACGGGCCGGTATTCGGGAAGACGGCCCACAGGTTCGACTTAATCGTGATTTGTTCAAGGTCCTCGTACGGATTATCTTGCATCGTCGCGAAGCCGATCATGTGCGTCAGTGAGCCTTGTTCGTTCAAGTAGCCTTCATCGAACTCATACGATACATTAAGCACTTGGTGCGGATAAAGGTCCGCCAATTGATGCATCTCGCTACGCTGTTGCTCCGTGATTGATTGTGCCAACTCGACGATTGAATTGTTCACCCCTTCAAACTGAATCGGGACCCGTTTGGACACGCCGACGACATTGAAAGTAGGTTTTTGTTCTAGTTTGAATTCCATCGAGATTCCTCCTTTGATATCGATAAAGAATGTGAATTTCGGGAATGACTTTTGAATCTTGTTTTTAATCACTTCTGACGGTAAAAAGCCGCACCAGTCTCGAAACGCCCGCGAGAACCCATCGATGGATTGATAGCCATACGTAAAGGCCACGTCCGTGACCGATTTCACATGAATCAAGTCCTTATTCGCCTCGGATAATCGACGGTTTCGGATGTATTCATTGAGCGTCATTCCGGCCATGTACGAAAACATGCGTCGGAAATGATAGTCGGACACCCCGACGATGCGGGTCACGTCCTGACTCGTGATGTCTTCCGTTAAGTGTTGATCGATGTGGTCCATCAATCGGTTCAATGATTCAAGCATATGCATTCCCTCCTTTCTGCATTCATCATACTTTGAACATCGTGGGGGTACTCGATGATTTCGATACGGACATCATCGGATAGAAGACATCACTGGTTGTAGCCTATGAACATCGTGAACATGATGAGGATGACCGATGACGTCATGAGTAGAAACGCGAGCGCACTCGCGAACATGAGAAATCCTTTGGAGAAGTGGAGGCGTCGCTTCCAAATCCCGATTAGAAACACTACGTTCAGAATGAGAAACAATGTGAGCAAGAGCAACGGGAGGGCCCGGTTCTGCATTAAAATAAGTAAGTCCATAAAACATTTCCTTCCTTTGCTGTTTGTTGGTTAACGAAACTTCCATTTAATGATCAGTGATGTTCGGTGAAGACGATGTACCAACAATCTTGACCTCGCCAGACGCGTGTCGTCCAACAATAACCATTCGGAAACTCATCAGGCAAGAAGGAGACATCAAACGTGAGATGATGTTTGAATGTTTTTTTTCCACGCCATTAGTAGTTGATCGAGTTGTTGTTCTTCCAAGTGGATTCGTCGTGAAGACTGATGTCGGCTCACAAAACATCGGACTGTCTCCGGGCCAAACAACAATCGTTCGATGGACTCCAGATTCAATTTCTCAAGCATCTCGAATAAAGATACAAGCAAATCTCCTTGATAGAGCTGTTCATCGGTGTTGTTGATATAAAAATTTGATGTGGTCAATGTGACTGTCCTTTCATTCAACTATTTAAAAATCAGGTGATTAATCATAACCTCCCCTTATAATAAACAAGCATTAAAGCGCATATTGTTTGTTACTAAGGAGGAAAGAACAATGAAGAAGCTACTTCGTGCGACCATCGCTGGAATCGCTCTGTTCACGCTAAGCGTCGCGCCGTCAGAAACCGTGGACGCCGCACCGAAAAAATTCAAAAATTGCACCGAGCTGAATAAGACGTACAAGGGCGGTGTCGCCAAAACAAAGACGACGAAAAACAAGGGCGGCAAGACGAAATACAAGCCGTATGCCAACAGTTCGCTGTACAAAGCGAACGAATCGAAAGATCGCGATAATGATGGGATTGCCTGTGAACGCTAAGAGATGAGGGGACAGTCGTCCTCCATCTCTTATTTAGTTATTGAAGCGGTATGATACGTCTCCCGCAGCATCGTAACCGGTGATGGCGTCAATCGATTCGATTTGGTCGACGACGACAAACCAGACGTCATTCCCGGATTTCGTCTTCATTAGTTCCGGTTCGAACCGCTCCCCGTTCAACTCGACGACGACACGTGTTGTCGTCCCATGATTCATCCCGTAAAGGATATCGAACGGAGCGCAGTCCAGCTCATCCCCGCACGTCCGTCCGTCGACCGACCAGGTGAGACCATCATCTGACAGCGAGCGGGACGTGACCGATTCGACACGGTCGTCGATGGTGATTTCCAAGCCGATGCCTTCGATGAACAGTTCATCGCTCAGCTCGTCCGTCGAGTAGCGTTCTGTGAAGAAACGGATTGTCATTTCAGGGTCAGCGACCTGATGGACCAGGATGGGCTCGGCCGTCGCTGATAATTCGGGTTGCTCGGTCGATTCCACTTTCCAGACAATCCTGGCAGAGAGTAGCAACACAACGACGATGATGAGCACAAGCTGTTGATTACGCTTCATAAGAACTCGCTCCTTGTGTTGATAATAAAAACTGACGCACCCGCTCGAGCGGGAACTCCGGACTCCAATGAACGAAGTGACCTCCAGGAACGGACTGATAGGTGATTGGGAGTCGCTCTTGCTGAAGACTCGTAACGGAAGTCTTCGTCAATTCAGCACCTCGGCGAGCGTCAGTCCCTCGTTTCCTGAGAATCCCCCAGCCGGTAGGAACAACAGCGGAGACCCGCTCCCGATCACTTCCGCATCATGTCGTCCCAAGTCATCAACCCTTCCTCAAATCCCAATATATGTATTCCTTTCATTGTAAAGGAGATATCGTACGAAAAGAAGAACATTCTTCCATCAACAGCATGCAGGTCGCTTCAAATTCGGGTATAAACTACTGACACGTGTCCAGTCCGCACTTGTCGTTTTGCTGTGTCGTCTTCTACTTAGCCAAGGAGGAATGCTGTGTGAAACTATCAGGCAAGACAGCGCTCGTGACCGGTGCCGGTTCTGGCATGGGGCGGGCCATCGCCAAGCTATACGCCGCGGAAGGTGCTCGCATCGTCGCCGTCGATATGAACGGGGATACGGTCGAGGCGGTCGCAAGTGAGATCAAGTCGTCCGGCGGGGAAGCGGTCGGTATCGCCGCGAACGTGACGAAGCAAGCGGACATCGACAACATGGTCGCGACGGCGACGGGGCAGTTCGGCTCACTCGATATTTTAGTGAACAACGCCGGCATCATGGACAACTTCATGACGGTCGGTGAAGTGACCGACGACGTATGGGACCGTGTCATCGCCGTCAACTTGACCGGTCCGATGAAGATCGCCCGGGCCGCCATCAACGTGATGGAGAAACAGGAGTCGGGTGGGGTCATCATCAATATCGCCTCGGTCGGCGGTTTGTTCGGGACACGAGGCGGGGCTGCATACGTCGCATCAAAACACGCGCTCATCGGCCTTACGAAAAACATCGCCGCGACGTATGGCACATTCGGCAAGATTCGGGCCAACGCCATCGCACCAGGCGGAGTCAATACGAACATCGGGGCGACGATCACGGCGCCGAGCGAGCTCGGGATGCGCGCCATTCAAGCGGCAGGAGAAGCACCGATTGGCGAACCGGACCAAATCGCAAACGCCGCGTTGTTCCTCGCTTCAAGTGACTCAAGCTTCGTCAACGGGGACGTCTTGAAAGCAGACGGTGGTTGGACCGCCCGCTAAAAGACAAGCGGGCAACGGAAGCGATTTACGAGGAGGTACACGATGAGAGCAGTGATTTGTACCGCATATGGTCCGCCGGATGTGTTACAGCTTCAAGAGATCGAAAAGCCTGTGCCAAAAGCAACCGAACTTCTGATTAAAGTACACGCATCAGCCGTTCAATCCGGGGACCGCCGGCTTCGTGCGTTAGATGTACCAACAGCAGGCAAGTTGCCGATGCGGGTCGTCGTCGGCTTTAAAGCGCCGAGACAGCCTGTCTTAGGTGTCGTCCTAGCAGGTGAAGTGGTGGAGACGGGCAGCCGCGTACAACACTTCAAGGTGGGAGATCGTGTCTATGCGCTGACCGGGATGCGATTTGGCGGCTATGCCGAATATGCATGCATCAAAGAGACGAAGTGTGTCGAACTCATGCCTCAACACGCAAGCTTTGCAGAAGCAGCCAGTCTTCCGTTCGGCGGAACGACAGCTCTTCATTTTTTGCGTAAAGTGAACATCGAACAGGCGAAGACCGTATTGATTTACGGAGCCTCCGGGGCGGTCGGTTCCATCGCGGTACAGATCGCCAAACATTTCGGTGCTCACGTGACAGCTGTCTGTCGGGAACGAAACTTCGAATTGGTCAAAAGCCTTGGCGCAGACGTCGTCATCGATTATACAAAAGAGGGCTATGACAGCGAACTGACAACGTACGACGCTGTGTTTGACGCGGCAGGGAAAATCGATAAACGGAAGGCTCGTAAACATGTCGGGGAAACAGGCCGGTTCAGTTCGGTTGCCGGACAGGGAGTAGCGAGTGAGCGGAAAGAAGATCTGAGCCTGTTGAATCAGATGTTTGAAGCCGGAGACCTGAAGGCCGTCATCGATTCGATCTATCCGATGGAGGAAATCGTCGCAGCGCACCGCTATGTGGACGCCGGTCAGAAAGTTGGAAATGTCATCGTGTCGGTCGTGCATGAGGAATGACATCGTCTCTCGTCCATCGAGAACGCAAAAAGAAGGAGTCTAGCCATCGAAACTCGGCGGCCAGACTCCTGTTTTCATTTCCTCTTCACTTGGTCTTCTTGCCCTTGCGGTAAGCGAGCGGGGTGACCTTATGTACTTTCTTGAACGTCTGGACGAAGTGACTGACGCTCGTGTAGCCGAAGCGACTCGCTATTGCGGCGACCGACTCCGTCGTCTCTTGTAACTGATGCGCCGCCGCTTCCATGCGGACGTCACATGCATAGGCGAGCGGGCTCGTGGCGGTCCACTTCGTGAAATAACGGCAACATTCCGCCCGGCTCAAGCCACCGGCCTCGGCAATCTGTTCGAGCGTCACGCGCTCCGTCACATGTTCATGGATATAAGCGAGCATCGCCTTCATCCGGTCTTGACCGACCAATCGCGGTTGCTCGTTTGTCTGTTGAATCCAGTAACGCCAGACGACCGCCATCTGGAGCGTGGCATCTAAGAGGGCGAACGATGAGTCGCCATGTAAACTTCGGGATACCTTGTCGATCGTATCTAACACGGCCTTCTCCGCGCGCTCGGTCGGCGTGAGGAGTTTTAGGGGCAACGTCGCCCCCGTCATGAACGGCGTGACGAACCTTTCGGCAAGCAACGGCGCGAACAAGTCGTATGGATCGACACGGACGTCGACGAACCGAGTCGCTTCTTTGGACGAAACGACTTGATACAGTTGCCCCGGCGCTAACAAAAGGCCCGACCCAGCGCGGAGACCATGACGGTCCCCGTTGACCATCAAGTCGACGCGACCTGCCCTCACTATAAAGGCGTGGAAGTGATCGGTCACATGGATCATAGCTGTCATGACCGCGCCTGTTGACGATTCCACGCTCTGAAGTGAACTTTGTTCCAACATCTTCATCCCACCTCAATATTTGAACATTTGTTTCGGGATTACACCCGGCTGACAGTCTTGAACCAGATGAATTCATGATTAATCCGACATTTATATATCTATTGTCACGAGACGTCTTATCACGTTCCTTCTATATAATGGAGCAGAAAAGATAGCCGGCTCCACTCAGAAGATGAAAAGTGACGTGATCCCGGCGTGAACGAGAATCGCGACCGGGACCCCGATCCGAAACTTCGGCTTCAACGTCTTGTGACGGAAGAGGCGCATCGCGACATAAGCCCCAAACGCTCCCCCGATCCAGACGAGAATGAGCAACGTTTGTTCCGAAATACGCCAAGCCCCGGATTTTGCACGTCGTTTATCGATGAAAAATGACATAAACGCTAGTAAATTAGTCACAATGTAATACAGCAGTAATAGTTCCAAAGACTAAAACCTCCTTTCTCACCTTATCAGTATAGCTGAAAACGGCTCAACAAAGCCATTTTTATCTAGATTGTAAGAATTCAGACTCCTCTCATCTCCCTGAAAGCTTCTGTAACTGAACTGATATCACTCTCATATCAGCCTGTAACGGCAGTGAAATATAGAGGTGTTACAGTAAGGGAGCGTTAGAAAAGGGAGGAATATTCTTATGAAAAAACCACTATTGACACTAACGGCACTCGCTGGCCTTAGTTTAGGAGTCGCTGCTCCAGCTTCGGCAGCATCAACACACACGGTTCAGTCTGGAGATACTTTGTACCGTATCGCCGTGAACAACGGTGTATCTGTGAACGACATCAAACAAGCAAATAGCTTAAACTCGAATATGATTTATCCTAACCAAGTGTTGAAGCTTGCGAAGTCGGAAGCGAAAGCGACAGCTTCTTCAAACACTTACACAGTTAAATCAGGCGACACGTTGTATCGGATCGCGAAAAACAATGGTGTCTCTGTCAATCAATTGATGACATGGAACGGTCTTAAATCAGATCTCATTTTCCCTGGTCAACAATTCGCTGTGAAAGGTGCCAAAGCAGCATCGGTTGCGAACAGTGCACCAGCAGCTAAACCAAAAGCATCAACGTCTGCACCGGTGACAAAACAGTCTACGTCTACAACGCAAACTCAAGCTCCGGCTTCGGGTAAGACGATGACAGTTGAAGCAACGGCGTACACGCCATATTGTGCAGGTTGCTCTGGTATCACAGCAACAGGTATCGACGTTCGTTCGAACCCGAACCAAAAAGTCATCGCGGTTGACCCTTCAGTCATCCCACTCGGCTCTAAAGTATGGGTTGAAGGCTACGGCGAAGCAATCGCTGGAGACACTGGCGGCGCAATCAAAGGGAACAAAATTGACCTCTTGATGCCGACACGTGAACAAGCGCTCAACTTCGGTCGTAAATCAATCACAATCAAAGTCTTAAACTAATCGATTTACCCCAAAAACACCGCAGGCGCGGTGTTTTTTTGCGTTCCATCCGCTCAAACCTGCAAGCTCGTATACCTTTCTCCTCCGAAATCAGGCAAACTAGATATATCAGGTCTTGTCTGGTCAGAAAAACCGGGTATGTACCAAATCGTAAAAGGGGGAGAACCTGATGCTCACGACAGAAATCATCATCAGCGTGTTCGGCATCCTGCTCGTCATCTTGAACATGACGTTCGCCATCACGATCATCTTCTTTGAACGGCGCGACATCGGCTCGACATGGGCCTGGCTGCTCGTCCTCTTCTTTTTGCCGCTCATCGGCTTCTTCATCTATATCTTCTTCGGTCGTTTGATCAAGTCGAACAACTTCTATCAAGTCGACGAAGAGCGGCGTAGTGAGTATGCGTTGCACGTTCAACAACAGCTCGATGAGTTGGATGGGAACCAGCTGATCTTCAAGCAAGACCCGCTGTTAGCAAAATACCGGCGTCTCGCCAGGTTGAACCTGTCGTCGACAAACGCGCTCGTCACGTATCATAACGACATCCAAGTCATCCATGACGGGAAACAGAAGTTCGCGGCCTTGTTCGACGATATCGAGGCGGCCAAACAAGAAATCAATATCCAATACTACATCATCCAGAACGATTCGCTCGGCCAGGCGTTGATCGCGGCGCTGACCAACCGGGCCCAAGCCGGTGTCCGGGTCCGGTTGCTCTATGACGCCGTCGGCTCGAGAGAGCTGAGACGTAAACATTTCAAAGAGCTGATCGAAAGCGGAGGCGAGGTCAAGTCGTTCTTCCCGTCGAGCCTCGGCATCAACTTCCGCGTCAACAATCGCAATCACCGCAAACTGTGTGTCATCGACGGCGACATCGGCTATATCGGCGGCTTCAACGTCGGCGACGAGTATATGGGGACGAACCAGCATTTCGGCTATTGGCGTGACGTCCATCTGCGGATGAACGGGGAGGCGGTCCAAGAGTTGCTTGAACGGTTCTTGCTCGATTGGAACCGTTCCGTCCCGACGAAACGAAAAGCGTTGAAAGAAGAGTTCATTTGGCCAAGCAAGACCCTCGAGGCGTTCAAGTCACCCGTCCAGATCGTCACGTCCGGTCCGAACTCGACGACGGAGCATTTAAAGAATATGCTCGTCAAGATGATCGGGGAAGCGAAAGAGACGATCTACATTCAGACACCATACTTCATCCCGGACGCGAGTTTCCTTGACGCCTGCCGGATCGCGCTCATGTCAGGGACGAAGATTCAACTGATGATCCCGAACAAACCGGATCACATGTTTGTCTACTGGGCGACATACGCCAATGCGGCCGAACTCGTCCGGTACGGGGCCGAGGTGTATACGTACGAGGGCGGTTTCTTGCATGCGAAGACGCTCGTCATCGACGGCGAGGTCGCTTCGATCGGGACGACGAACATCGACGCCCGCAGCTTCCACCTCAACTTCGAGATTTCAGCCCTCGTCTATGATGAGGCTGTCGCCCGGTCCGTCATCGACGCATTCGACCGCGACAAATCGTGCGCTGAGCTGTTGACGCTCGAACGTTATGAGACACGGACGAAATGGATTCGCTTCAAAGAGAGCGTGTCGCGTCTGTTGAGTCCAATCCTATAAAAAAACCAGTCAAGACGCCCGGGTTCAATCCCGAACATCTTGGCTGGTTTTATTTTTTCAACACGTGTTTGACGTGTCGTTCAAACGCCTCGACGACCGTGGTCGGCGCTTCTTTCTCACCGTACTCGGCCGCCTCGAGCCAACTTGCGAACAAGCTTCCGTCGGTAAAGTCGATCCGTTCCAACCACTCGTGCGCGGTCTCCTCGCGATGGCGAGGGTGCACCTGTTCGAGCCGGCGTCCGGCCTCGAGCAAGCGGACATCACGTGGCGTCCGCGTCAAGCGACGTTCCGTCCGTGCCGTCTGATGGGCCTTTTTCGGGACCGACAGCACTTCTTGGATGTCTTTTCGCTTTTGTAAATAGAAGAACAACAGGACACCGCCGACGAGCAGGACGATGAAGAAGATGACTAGCGCGGAAGACTGATTCTTCGCCGATTCGAGCAACGTCTCGTTCGCGATCGTCTCGGCATCGAGGTTCGGGTTGTCCGGTATCATGAATCGATTGACCCGGTCGGACGGGTCGAGCGTGATCCCATCGAACCAGCCGCCGATCCAAAGCAAGAACGGTCGGATCCAAGTGATGAGGTCGCCGAACAACAGCTCTTTGACCGTCCGGATGACAAAAGCCAGTCCGAGACCGACCGCTAGGCCGACGACGAGCGTCGACAACATCCGTTTATAGTCGCGACGGTAATACAGGCTCCGTTGCCAAAATAAAAACAGGAACGGGAACACGATCATGAGGAGCGGTTGCTCGGCCGGTGGGAACAGCCAATCCGTGATCAAGAACAACACGCTCGCGATCGCGTAACGGTCGGTCCAATCGAGCGTGCGGATGAAGGCGTGCGCATACGTGAACAACAGCAACGTGATGCTCATCTCATACGAGAACCAGAGCGCACCGATACTGAGCAAAGTCTGGACGCCGAGCTGCCAGTTCCGCGGCAGACGGAGCGTCAACAGGAAGACGAGCGGATAGACGTGACCGACATAAAATGCCGCGAACGACCACCAGAGCCAGTTCATTTGCCGTCACCTCCGAGCCTAAGAATCGATTGGCTGCCGCCGTATTTGGCGACTTTCCGTTCGAACAATGACCGGGCCATCGGGAAGTCTCGTTCCGACAGACAAGCGAGCGTCGTCATGACCTTGCGGAAATGGGTCTCGCCGCTCCCAGGTGCGAGGTCGTACGTGATCCCGTCTTTCGTCAGCGTCGGGACGATCAGTCCGTAGCTCGCGTTCTCTTTCTCGAAGTCACGGCACAGCGCCGCCGCTTGCGAGATCACCCGTTCCATCTGATGGGTGAGGGCGCGGCCGTCTTTCGTCAACAAGTCCAAGACGACGACGTACTCGTTCGCCTGGACGGGTTGCTCGGTCCGGGCCAGCAGTTCGCCCGTCTTCGCATAAGCCGACCAGTACAGTTGACGCATTGGTTGACCGTGATACGGGGCGACCGACTGGAACGTCTCCGGGTCACGGTAGGCGCTATGCCGGACCATCTCCTCACCCGGTAGCGTCGGTGGGCGTTTCGGGATCGGATAAGGCAGGAACTCTGGGAAGACGTACCCGATCCTTGCGAGCGGTTCCTCTTTATAGAGCGAGAACATGCGGAGCGGGTCACGGATCTCCATGCCGATCGCCTCGATACGGATCGGACCTCGCTTGATGGCTTTGAGCGGTAAGTCATAGGAGACGACCGACTCGCCGCCGACATAATTCTCTTGGCGCCAGAAGGCGTGGTTTTCCACTTCGACGGTCGGGTGGAGATAACCCGACAAGCGGACGACACCGAGCGGGACTTTCGCAGTCGAGATGAGGCGGATGACGTACGACTCTTCGTCACCCGGGAACAGTTTCAGTTCGTCCGTCACTTCGACACGGACGTGTTCGGCCAGGCGGAACAACAGCTCGGGCATGACGAGCGCGTAGATGCTGACGCCGAGCAAGGCGCTCGCGAGGAACACGTTCCCGTAAAGCGCCGTGAAGACCCCGACGACGAACAAGAGCCACATGTAGCCGGATTCTAGATAGCGCGGGCTGACGAGTTGCATGTCACACCTCGGATGGGACCGCGATGGTCTCTAACACAGATTTGATCAGCTTCGACGGTTTCGTCTTGAGCGACGCCTCGACCGTCAAGACGATGCGGTGTCCAAGAATCGGCAAGGCGAGCGCCCGGATGTCTTCCGGTGCGACGTAGTCCCGTCCGTCCATGTAGGCGTGGGCCCGGGCCGCCATTGTGTAGGCGAGCGTCGCCCGCGGGCTCGGTCCGACCTCGATGTCCCGGTGGTGGCGGAGCGCCTCGACGAAGTCGAGCAGATAGTCTTCCATCGCCTCGTGCAGCGTCACGTCACGGACGGCTTGCTGCATCACGGCGAGCTCTTCGTGTTTCAACGTGAACGGAGCGGCGCTCAAATGCTCGTTTCGGAGCAGCCGGCGCTCTGACTCCCGTGACAGCGGGGCGAGCGAGAGCTTGAACAAGAACCGGTCGAGCTGAGCCTGCGGAAGCGGGAACGTCCCTTGTCCGTCGAACGGATTCTGCGTCGCGATGACGAAGAACGGGTCCGGCAAACGGAGCGACACCTCACCGAGCGTCACTTGACGCTCTTGCATCGCCTCTAAGAGCGCCGACTGTGTCCGTGGTGTCGTCCGGTTGATCTCATCGACGAGTAAAATCGATGTGAAGATCGGTCCGGTCCGACGTTCGAACGCTCCTGTCGTCGGATTGAACAGTTCCATCCCTAAAATGTCACTCGGCAGCGTGTCCGGCGTACATTGCACGCGCTGGAACGCGGCCGATACGGAGGAGGCGAGGCTCCGGGCGAGCGTCGTCTTGCCCGTCCCCGGCCGGTCCTCGAGTAAGACATGTCCCCCTGAAAGCAAGGCGATCGTCGACAGCTTGATCGCTTTCGATTGCCCGATCACTAAACCGTTTAAATGTGTCGTCCATTGTTGCACCATAATAAAATTCCCCCGTCTATTTTCTGATAATTAAGAAAATCATAGCACACTCGTGGACCGAGGTGGCACGCTAAAGACTAGACGTTCCCGAATGCGTCCATTGCACACCGTTAATCCGGAGAGGAAGATTTCGCTTTTTTGCGATGATGAAACGTGACAAACACGTAATAGAGGACGATCATGCTGGTATATGGGTTTAAAGCACTGACCCATGCCGGCCCATCGAACAAAATATACGTGAGTGTGATGATGAGTGCCGAGAAAAATAAGAGTTTTGAGAACATATGTGATGCGTCTCCTTTGGATTGAATGATGGAATATGTTGACTATACCATGTCACTTTCTCAATAGCCGCCCGACGAAAAAACTGACCTGCCCGCATCAGGCAAGTCAGTCATCGTTTCGGTGTATCCAAATAGCGTTCGAAATGCCGCTCGAGCCAGTCTTGGAAGAACGACATGAACGTGCAGATGCCCCAGTAGATCAGAGCGACGACCAAATACACGGTCATATAGTCGAACTCACGACCACCGACGATCTTCGCCTTGTTGAAGATCTCAGGGACGGTGATCATCGCGGCGAGCGAGCTCGCCTTGATCAGATCAAGGAACACGTTCGAGAGCGGGGGCAGGGCGATCCGCGTCGCTTGAGGCAACGTGACCCCTTTCAACGTCAGCCACTTGTTCATGCCGAGCGAGCGGGCCGCTTCAATCTGTCCCTGATCGACGGCACGGATCGAGGCGCGGATGATCTCCGCGATATAGGCGGCCGAGTTCAAGCTGAAGCCGATGATCGCTGCCGTCAGCGCCGCGAACTCGATCCCAATGAACGGGAACCCCGAGTAGAGAATGAACAAGATGATCAAGATCGGGACGCCGCGCATGAACGAGACGTAAAACGTCGACGGATAACGCACTAGCCTTGACGGAGACAGCTTCCCGAGCGCGAGCACGAGCCCTAACACTAAACCGAAGAACATGCTGAGGAAGGAGATCCAGAGCGTGTTCGGTAGCCCACCTAGCAAGTATGGGAACGAGCGGATGGCGAGGTCGGCGTCAAAGATCGCTTCCCACTTCACACCTTCGAACATATCGCCTTAGTCCAATTCGACGATTGTCGCGTCGACGTCCGGTTCGACGGATACGTCAGCACCGTTATAGAACTGTTCGGAAAGCTCCTTCACCGTGCCATCCTCAAGCATCTCTTCGAGGACGCGGTCGATGTTCTCTTGCAAGTCGACGTTGTCTTGATTCATCAAGAGTGCGACGTCTTGCGGGTTATAGGCGATATCCGGGTGGATCGCGATATCGAATTCCGGGAAGAAGGCGAGGGCGAGCGTCTGGAGGTAGTAGTCGTTCAAGATGACGTCGGTCCGACCTGTCGACACGTCGCGAAGATATTGGTCGTTCGTCGCGTTGTCGTAGATGACTTCTTCAGCCCCATACTGGCGCGCCACGTCCATGAAGACGGTCGTCGCTTCACCAGCTGCCTTTTTACCTTTCAAGTCTTCGAGCGACTTGATGCCTGAAAGATCGCTCTTCCGGACGATCGCCGTCCCGTACGTGTGCTTATACGGTACGGAGAAGGCGAACTTCTCTTTGCGGTCGTCCGTCACCGAGATGTCGTTCGCCACGACATCGACTTGTCCGTTTTGGACGCTCGTCAACATGTTATCGAACGCCATTTCTTTGAACTGGACCTCGAGGTCGAGACGTTTTCCGATCTCTTTCATGACCTCGACGTCAAACCCCGTCAAATCGTCACTTTCTTCTTCGCGGAACGAGGCAGGGTAGAGTGTCCCGGCCGTACCGACCGTGAGCGTACCTTCTTCTTTAATCTCATCCCAGCGTGTCGTATCGGCCTGATCGGTGCTAGAATCACCACACGCCGCGAGCGGGACAGCGAGCAAGATGGCTGCTGCTAAACCTTTTGTCATACGTTTCATTCGTGTTCCTCCTTAAAGTATCATCTGTCTAAAAATAGCATGATGAACGCCTAGAGGCAACTGCGAAGAACATCGAAACAGCAGGTAAGATATTTTTGAAACGTTTATTCTAAAAGCGCTATCATGTGATTGAATCAGGGTTTCATACAGGTAATACAGATAAGAATAATTTATGAAACAGCATGCGATTCACCAACCTTCAACCTCTAGAAAATCGACAGGTGCGCAAGTGGGAGAAAGAGGCAAGATGAGTCCACAGCTTTTTAAATCAGATGAGAGGACTGTGCTAGTTCCCGAGAGGAAGACCTATGCTAGCCTGTCCAAGAACAGGCGAGGACAGTTAGGTTCTTTGCCATCGTTTCAGGGTATTTCCTCTGTAGATAGAAGGAGGGAAAGCTAAAAACGATGGAAGGAGTGACATAATGAAGAATAGTAGCTTGATTGTATATTACTCATGGATCGGCAGTACAGAAGTAGTCGCGAAAGAAATTCAAAGGATTACAAAATTTGACATTCAAAGAATCGAAGATAAAAAGAAGCCAAAACTCGGTAACATCGCCAGTGCAGCAATGGGAGCGTTTTTTGGTCTAGGAGGCGTTATCATGCCAATGGACTTTGCATTAAAAGAATATGAGCATCTATTCCTAGGAACCCCAGTCTGGGCAGGAAAGACGCCCCCGGCAATTAATAGTTACTTAAAAAAGACTTCTTTCAAAAACAAGAAAGTTTGGCTGTTCATAACTAAAGGTGATGAAAAAGTTCCCCAACAGGTTATCGACTCAATTACAAAAAGGATTGAGAAGAAAGATGGAAAAGTGATGGGCAGTATTTCGATAACGACAAAATGGGATCCCAAGACGAACATTCCTATTGCGCTTGAGGATGTCCAGAAACCGATCTATGACTGGCTGAAAAGAGGAGGCATTTTATAAAATTTGAACGGAATCAAGCTGTGCCAACGTCTGAGCGAGGAACAACAAAACGAATCGGTGGCTAAGGGAAGCACGACCTGCCGACATAACTGATCACGTGGACGTGGGAAGCAGGTGAGTCCTGAAAACTACCGAGGAATCGATTCAAATTTTATTAGTTTACATAACATATATTATCAGTAAAAATAAAACTCTGTCTCAATCCTTTAGTATACTTAAAGTAGTGAGACAGAATCTGAAATTATGAGATCGGGATCAAATTCGCGTAAACCGGATCAATGTGACACCTGGTTCCGGTTCGAACTCGGCGCTCGGCTCGAAGCCAAGCTTCGAATACAATCGTTTGGCCGGACCGTTATGTTTGCCGGTATGCACGTAGACAAGTTTGTCCTCGTGTAGACTGAGCACGTGTTCTAACAACGTCGTCGCGAGCCGCGCCCTGAAGTATGTCGGATCGATGCACAGCTTCGTGATCTCGACCGTGTTCTCGGCCGCCTCGATCGTCACAAACCCGATCATCCGCTCCTCGTTGTATAAGCCGTAGCTCAGACCCGGCAAGTTTTGAATGACCTCGACCGTCTCATATC
Organism: Exiguobacterium sp. SH3S1; assembly: GCF_004337105.1. Lineage (NCBI taxonomy): Bacteria > Bacillati > Bacillota > Bacilli > Caryophanales > Exiguobacterium > Exiguobacterium sp. SH3S1. The sequence continues at coordinate 16,362 of NZ_SJUW01000015.1, forward strand.
GGGCCGGAATCTCGTCAAATCCGATCAGTTCGGCCTCGACCGCATAGGCGTTCCGTTGAATCTCGAGCATTTGCTCGGCTTGCCGGTAATCCGTCGTCCGAATCTCCCGTAACTCCATCTGTCATACCCCCAAAGATTATCGTGAAAAGCGACGGGCTTGCTTACGCTTAGCTCGTTTCAGTGCCAAATAGAGCCGATGTGTGCCTTCAAGCGCTTTGCCGTGGCCGACGAACGTATGACGCGGCGCCAAGTCAAGCAACCGCTCGGCATGGTCGACCGCGGCCCGCTTGTCCCATGTCGCCAGACCCGGGAGCGGGAACAACGGACGCGTGTCCCCTGCCACTGCGACTCCCCCATGTGATTGGAACGCGTCACCGGCGAACAACAGGCGATGCTGTTCATCGAAATAAGCAATCGAGCCCGGGGTGTGGCCGGCGGCGGCATAGACGCGAAGACCGAACAGCCGCTCACCCGGGTCGAGCAGCTTGTCCGGTAGCGACCGGATCGGCGGCAACGAGCCTCTTATGTTGAGTGGCCGCTCACCTGAGTCCGTCGTTCGGTCCCCTGCTAACAAGCGGGCGTCACGGCGTGAGACGTAAAGCTCGGCGTGTGGATGCGCCTTCAGGATCGTATCGACCCCACCGACGTGGTCCCCGTGGGCGTGGGTGAGCAAAATCGCGAGGAGGGGGCGGTCTTGTGCCTCGATATACGTTAAAATGTCAGCGGCGTTCTGCTTCAACCCGGTATCGATCAAGACGAGGCCGAGCTCTTTCTCGATCAATTGGACGTTGATCGGCAAGACGGGTGAATAGAACGTCAGCTGGTGGACATCTTCAATCCGTGTGACTTTCATAAGACCTCCCCTTTCCTAGTCGAACAGTGTGACCCAATCGTCCTGCCACCGGGCGTCAAAGCACATATGGAGCTGTTCGAGCGTGTTGCGGGCGAGCGACAACGGCGGCAAGGCGTCACGCGAGAAGAAGCCGATCTCGCTCGTCTCATGGCTGACTTGAGCTTCCCCGCCGATCAGCTCACACTCGATGAACAGTTTATAATAATGTTGTGACAACGGCGGGTGCGGGTGACGGTGCATATCGAACAAGGCGACGAGGCGCATCGGGGCGACATCAAAGCCTGCCTCTTCCCCGATTTCCTTGATGATATTGTCTGACGGTGACAGCCCGACCTCACAGAAGCCGCCTGGCAGCGTCCACAGCCCGTCCGACCGCTCACGCACGAGCAGCAACTCGTCGTCTCGGAAGACGACACCGCGTACGTCGAGCTTCGGTGTCGGGTAGCCGTTGACGTGCGTCAGTTCAGTGATCTCATGCAAGGCGAGGTTCGACTGTCGTTCGAACATATCGGTCGCAATCTCCTGGAGCTCGAGATAACGCTCGCGGTCGAACTCGTCCTTCGTGAACGTCAAGCCCGCTTGCGACAGTGCTTGTAGCCGTTTGGCCCAAGTGAGCCAGTCTGACATAGAAATCCCTCCATCGTTTGTCCTGCTTATCCCATTCGCCATCGGGCTTGATTGTTCCTTTTCATAATACCCGCTCCCGCAAGAAAGTATTTGTCGCGCCAGTCTGGAGTTTACGACACCCGGCTCATGGTATACTCGACGGAAACATCCGTAGCAGTAGAAGGAGGAGGCATATGACCGCTATCGAACTATTGTCCCGATTCAAGCAAGACCTCGACCAATACTCATCTAATCAACTCCGCTATAAGGAGAAGACGGATGTTTGGTCGATCGGGCAGATGTATGACCATATCATCATCGTCGCCCATGAGTATCTAGACGAGATGGAAGCGTGTCTGACGAATGCTGAGCACCAACCGCTCGGGAAGACCGAGTTTGGGGAGATGTTGTTTAGCGACGGTGGATTCCCCCCTATTAAAATCAAACTATCGGACGAAATGAACGCCCCGCCCGACAATACCGATAGCCGTGAAGCTTTGAAACGCCGTCTTGACGACCTCATCACACGGTTGGAGAAGTGTGAGCCGATGATTCACGCGGCCGATCCGAACTGTAAAGCGCTACATGGCGGCTTCGGCTGGTTGAACGCGCAAGAGTGGTACAAGCTCATCGAGATGCACACCAGACACCATTTGCTTCAACAGGCGGAATTGGAACGGTATCTTAGAGCGTTCCATGACTGACAAAGACGAATAGAGACAAAAAAAGCCTGCACACGCGACAGTATATGTCATGTGTGCAGGCTTTTGCTGAATCAATCGAGATAGACGTCCTCGATGTCACCGAACGTCTCCTCGTCGAAGACGAACGAGCCGTTGGCGTAGCGGTCGAGCAGTGTCAGTTGTTTCGCGTTGACCGTCTTCGCGGTCTCTTTGCCGACGATGTGGATCGTCTCATCCCCATGCACCGGCAGCACGCGGCGGATCTGGTGCGGTTTTGATTTGACCTCACGGATGAGCATCGTGCCACGCAGGTTGCGGTTCGTGCAGTCGAACTGGTCCTCGAGTTTCATCTTCTTGACCGCTCCGCGTTGCGTCACGAGGACGAACAGCGGCGGTGTGAAGAAGGCGAACGCGTCGGCGACGACGTCACCGTCTTTCAAGTTCATCGCTTTGACACCGGCGGCACGCTGTCCGACGACCGGGACGTCGTCTTCTTTGAACCAAAGCCCGTATCCACGCTCAGAGACGAGGAAGAGTTGGCCTGGACCGTCACTGATGCCGGCGAAGACGACCTCGTCGTCCCCTTTCAGTTTCAGCGCCATGAGCGCCTTCGACTTGCGCTGGGCGTCATAGTCACGGAGCGGCGTCCGTTTGACCATGCCGTCTTTCGTGACGAACAGGCAGTGTGCGTCCGTCTCGAACGTCGAGACGACGTCGGCCGAGACGACTTGCTCGCCTTCGATCGGCACGAGGTTGGCCACGTGTTGGCCCGCGTCTTTCCATTTCGTCTCCGGGATCTGGTGGACCGGGATGAGCAGATAGCTGCCTTTGTTCGTCCAGACGAGCAAGTGGTCGGTCGTCATCGCCTGGGTGAGGAGGACGGGCCGGTCTTTTTGTTTCATCTCCGGCATATCCTCGCTCGAGGCGCCGTATGAGCGCATCGACGAACGTTTCACGTAGCCGTCACGGCTGACGAACACCATCGTCTCTTCGACGGCGATCATGACCTCGGTCTTCAGTTTCAATTCTTCGACTTCGGCCTCGATGACCGAACGCCGCTCATCACCGAACTCGTCGCGGAGCGCCGTCAACTCTTTTGAGATGAGTTTCCGCTTCGTCGCGTCGACGTTCAAGATGTTGGCGAGACGCGCGATCTCTTTTTGCAACACTTTCGCTTCTTTTTGGAGCTCGACGATGTCTGTGTTCGTCAAACGATACAATTGAAGCATGACGACCGCTTCGGCTTGACGGTCCGTGAACGAGAAGCGATCCATGAGCTTCTGCTTCGCCTCGGACTTGTCCTTGGCCGAACGGATCAGTTCGAGCGTCTCGTCAAGCACTGAGATGGCTTGTTCGAGCGCGTCGACGATCTCGGCGCGTTTCTTCGCCTGTTCGAGCTCGAACGTCGTCCGGCGGGTGACGACTTCCTCGACATGTTTCAAATACGCATCGATGATCGGTAACAGACCGAGCTGTTTCGGTGTCCGCTGCACGATCGCGACCATGTTGTAGTTATAGGCGAGCTGCAGGTCGGTATGCTTCAAGAAGAAGTGGAGCACACCTTCCGCATCCGCTTCTTTCTTCAATTCGATGACGACGCGGACCCCGGTCCGGTCGGTCTCGTCACGGACTTCGGCGACGCCTTCGACTTTCTTGTCGAGACGGAGCTCTTCCATCTTCTTGACGAGGTTGGCCTTGTTCACTTCATACGGGAGCTCGGTGATCGTGATCTGTTCACGGCCGCCCTTGAGCGGCTCGATGACTGATTTGGCACGGATGATGATCTTGCCTTTACCGGTCTCGAACGCTTTCAAGATGCCGTCTTTGCCCATGACCGTGCCACCGGACGGGAAGTCGGGACCTTGCATGTAACGGAAGGCGTCATTCGGCGTCTCGACTTCGCCGGCGAGTCGGGCGATGGCGAGATTGAGCACTTCGGTCAAGTTGTGCGGTGGGATCTCGGTCGCATACCCCGCCGAGATCCCGGTCGTCCCGTTCATGAGCAGGTTCGGTAGGAGTGACGGCAAGACGAGCGGTTCCTCGGTCGAATCGTCAAAGTTCGGCGTGTAGTCGACCGTGTTCTTGGCGATCGACGTCAGCATGACACCGGCGATCTTCGACAGCCGGGCCTCGGTATACCGCATCGCGGCAGCCGAGTCGCCGTCCATCGAGCCGTTGTTCCCGTGCATGTCGATGAGCGGGTAGCGGAGCTTCCAGTCTTGCGACAGGCGCACCATCGCCTCATAGACAGAAGAGTCACCGTGCGGGTGGTAGTTCCCGATGACGTTCCCGACCGTCTTGGCCGATTTCCGGTACGCCTTGTCGTTCGTGTTGCCTTCATGGTGCATCGCATACAAGATCCGGCGCTGAACGGGCTTGAGCCCGTCGCGCGCGTCCGGGAGCGCCCGGTCTTGAATGATATATTTCGAGTAACGCCCGAAACGGTCTCCGACGACCTGTTCGAGCGACAAGTTTAAAATGTGTTGAATCGTCGACATCGTTACATCACTTCCTCAATCGCTTTAGTCACATGTTCATTGGCGATGATCGAATCATCTTCTTGGAGCCCGAAGGCGACGTTCTCCTCGATCCATTCGCGGCGGTGGGCAACGTTGTCCCCCATGAGCACCGAGACGCGCTTGTCGGCGACGGCAGCGTCATCGATCGTCACGCGGATGAGTGTCCGTGTGTCCGGGTTCATCGTCGTCTCCCACAGTTGATCGGCGTTCATCTCACCGAGACCTTTGTAGCGCTGGATGATATAGCCTTTTTTGTACACTTTGACGAGTTTCTCGAGCGCTTCCTCGTCCCAGGCGTATTCGAACTGCTCCGACTTGCCTTTCCCTTTCGAGATGCGATAGAGCGGCGGCAAGGCGACGAACACTTTGCCCGCCTCGACGAGTGGTCGCATGTAGCGGAAGAAGAACGTCAACAAGAGCACTTGGATGTGGGCCCCGTCCGTATCGGCATCGGTCATGATGATGACTTTGTCGAAGTTGCAGTCACTGAGATCGAAATCGTGTCCGACCCCGGCGCCGATCGCGTGGATGATCGTGTTGATCTCCTCATTTTTCATGATGTCATTGAGTTTCGACTTCTCCGAGTTGATGACCTTCCCGCGGAGCGGCAAGATCGCCTGGATCGTCCGGTCACGGCCTTGCTTGGCCGAACCGCCGGCCGAGTCCCCCTCGACGAGGAACAGCTCGTTCTTGGCGGCGTTTTTTGATGTCGCCGGCGTCAGTTTCCCGTTCAAGATGCTCGAACGTTTCTTTTTCTTGCCGTTACGCGCCTCTTCACGCGCTTTCCGGGCCGCTTCACGGGCCTGGGCCGCGCGGATCGCTTTCTTGATGAGCATCGTCGCCATCTGCGGGTTCTCCTCGAGGAAGATCGTCAGCTGCTTGGCCATGACGGCGTCTGCGCTGGCACGGGCTTCAGGCGAGCCGAGTTTCGACTTCGTCTGTCCCTCGAACTGGAGGAACTCCTCCGGGATCCGGACCGAGACGATGAGCGTCAACCCTTCACGGACGTCGCCGCCGTCGAGGTTCTTGTCTTTTTCTTTCAACAAGCCGTTTTTGCGGGCGTACTCGTTCATGATCCGGGTCATCGCCGTCTTGGCGCCGACTTCATGCGTCCCGCCGTCCCGGGTGCGGACGTTGTTGACGAACGACAACACGTTCTCCGAGTAGGCGTCCGTGAACTGGAAGGCGAGTTCGAGCTCGATGTCGTTCTCGGTCCCTTCGAAGTAGACGGTCGGGTGGAGCGTCGCCTTGTCGTCATTCAAATAGTGGACGAACTCGGCGATCCCGTTCTCGTAATGGAACGTCTCTTGCTTGTCCGAGCGTTCGTCGGTCAACGTGATCGTCAACCCTTTCAATAGGAAAGCCGACTCTCGGAGCCGTTCGGCGAGCGTGTCGTAGTTATACGTCGTCGTCGAGAAGATGCTTGTGTCCGGCTTGAAGTAGACGCTCGTCCCGGTCTGGCGGGCTTTCCCCGTCTCGAGGAGCGTCGTCTGTGGCACACCGCCGTCAGCGAACGTCTGCTCGAACACCTTGCCGTCGCGATAGATCGTGACGAGCAGCTTGCTCGAGAGCGCGTTGACGACCGAGGCGCCGACCCCGTGCAGTCCGCCTGACGTCTTGTAGCCGCCTTGGCCGAACTTTCCGCCGGCATGGAGGACCGTGAAGATGACCTCCGGCGTCGGTTTTCCCGAGGCGTGCATCCCGGTCGGCATACCACGTCCGTGGTCACGGACCGTGATGGCATCGTCTTTATGGATCGTCACATCGATCTGGTCACCGAAACCGCCGAGCGCCTCGTCGATCGCGTTGTCGACGATCTCGTAGACGAGATGGTGCAGCCCGCGATGGTCGGTCGAGCCGATATACATCCCTGGTCGTTTCCGAACGGCAGCGAGCCCTTCAAGCACTTGGATGGCGTCTTCATTATAATTAAATAGTTTTGTTGACATGTCAGTCACCTCATCTTCGAACACATGTTCGTTTTTCATACCTAATTGTATAGCTGTTTCGGGATTCTGGCAAGCCTTCCTCCCCGCGTCGTCGACGCGTGAAAAAAAGTAGACCTGCCGCAGGGGCAGGTCTCAGCCGAGGAGTCGAGCGTGCTCGACGTAAATACACCGGTTCTCGATGTAGTCAAGTCCGGCAGCATGAACGATTCGTTCGGCGTCCTTGCTCGACAGACCGAGCTGGTTAAAGACGAGTCCGACATCCCCATGACGGACCGCGTCCTCGGCAACGCCGGCCAAATATTCGTTCCGGCGAAACACGTCGACGATATCGATTCGTCCCGGGATGCTCTCGACCGTCGGATACACCTTGCGGCCGTTCCACGTCTCGAGCGTCGGATTGACAGGGATGACCGTATACCCTTGCAGGAGCAAATACTCCGCAATCTGGTTGGCGGTCTTGTTCGGGTTCGATGACACACCGACGACAGCGATCGTCTTCGCTTCAGCGAGATGTTGTTTCAAACGTTGGTCGTCCATCCTGAAATCCCCCTTTTGTTTACGTTCTCAGTGTAACGTTACCTCGTTCCCCGTTTCAAGCTTTATTTTCGCTTAACGGATGAACGGCTGTCGAAACAAAAGTTTATATCCCTCATAGTGGTTTACATAATAATATATTGTCACCCTGTTGATTCGCTTTTAAATCGAACGATGCCACCATGTCTGTTTTAACGAATCAAACGACGCTTCTATAAACCTTGCGTGAAATATCTATTTCACGCAATTATAACGTCCTGAAATCAACGTTTACAGAGAGTGGATTGACTTGATTCATGAACAGGCGTAGGCAAATCCTTACCGTTTCGGTATACTGGAACGAGGAGGTGTTCACGTGGGGACTGCCTATGAGGAACGTCGCGGTACACTGTATAATTACCGCATCACTTTTTACGGGAACGCGCTCGCATGGCTCATCCATGTCGTGTTCCTGATCACATTTTGGCGGCTCGACGTCATGGTGCTCGCCTGGTCGAACGTGTTCAGCGTTCTTTATTACACGCTCTCATTCTATTTCGTACATAAACGGTACTACCGGATATTCTTTACCGGACTGTTCGTCGAAGTCGTCTATAACGCCATCATCTCGACGATCGTCCTCGGGTGGGGCGCGAACGTCCATTACTTTATCATCATGGTGGCGTACGGGGTGTTCTTCATGCCGAACGTCAGTCGCTTGGTCCGTATCATGTCGACCGGACTCGCGATGGCGATCTACAGCTTCCTCTACTTGAACGTCACGGTCGGGACACAGCCGCTCGCCCCCATGATCGAGCAAGTGATCGGGCTGACTTGTCTGCTGTCGACGATCGCACTCATCGCCGGGCTGACGTTCGTGTTCGAGAACTCGGTCGTCGAGGTGACGACCGAGTTAGAACGGTCGAACGAACGATTGAACGTCCTCGCTTCACGGGACGGATTGACCGGGCTATATAACCGGATGACCGGCTATCAACGAATCGAGCAAGCCGTCATGGAAGCCGTCGCAGACGGCCGCCCATATGCCGTCGCACTCGCCGATATTGACCACTTCAAAGCGTTCAACGAGCGCCACGGCCATGATTGTGGCGACCTCGTCCTCAAACAAGTCGCCGCCGCCCTCGAGCGGACCGACGGGATCTGTGTCCGTTGGGGCGGAGAAGAGTTCTTGCTGTTTTTGAGCAATCAGACAGCAGATGAGGTCGCACAGACGCTCGACTGCCTCCGGGAACGGATCAAGACGACCGAGACGATCTATGACGGGCGTCGCCTCAGCGTCACGATGACGTTCGGCGTCTCGTGCCGCGACGGATTAGAGGCCGTCGACACACTCGTCAAAGAAGCAGACGACCGCCTCCGGGCCGGGAAACAGGCCGGCAAGGACCGGATCGTCACATCGATCAGTTAACAAAAGGAGAGATTTTTTGAGTATATTCCGCCAGCTCGGGCAAGCGCCGGCACGTGTCACGACGCAGCGTTTCAAGCTGAACGGATACGAGCGCATGCCCGGCTTCATCCAACGTTTCTTGAACCATTTGGCCGCGAAACACTATTCAGAACAGACCGCCCAGCGGTACTTATACGATTTCTTCGACTTCTTCCGGTGGGTCGAGGCCGCGAGCGCATCCGAGGTCGACCCAACCACGGTCGACCTCGCCTCGTTCGTCGAACTCGATTATGCGGGCGCGGATGCCTACGCGTCCTATCTCGCGCTCGAGCTCGACAACGCCCCGAGCGTCATCAACCGAAAGTTGTCGACGATGCAGTCGTTGTTCAACTTCTTGATCGAGTCCGGGATCGCGTCACACAACCCATTCCAAGCGGTCGAGCGTCCAAAGCGCGCCAAACGGAACCCGGTCTATTTGACGGAACATGAGTGGCTCGACTTCTCGACGCTCGTCCGCAGCAACGTCGGCATGTCCGACCGCGAGGCGAGCTGGTACGAACGGAACCGCGACCGTGATTTTCTGATCATCCAGCTGCTCGGACTGACCGGGATGCGCGTCTCCGAACTCGTCGGGCTCGACTGGAGCGACATCGACCTCGCGACCGGGACGATCCGTGTCATCGGGAAGGGGAACAAAGAGCGGGTCATCCCGCTCGCCTCCCCGCTCGAGCCGTTGCTGCTTGACCATCGTCAAGACGGGACCGGGCCGCTGTTCCGTTCCGAGAAAGGAAGACGCATCTCGGTCAGGACGGTGCAACACCTGCTCAAAGGACATATCGACCGGTTGAAACCGTACCTCCCGTTCTTGACCCACAAGCAGGTCACGCCCCACAAACTTCGCCACACGTTCGCTTCCCGGTTGGCGATGAGCGGGGTCGACGTCTTGACGATCCAACAACTGCTCGGTCACGAGTCGGTGGCGACGACGCAAGTCTATGCCCATATCGGTGACGAGAAGAAAAAACAAGCGCTATCCGGTTTACGATAATATGTTATGTAAACCATACTGTAAAAGCACGGCCCTCGATTCGTAGAGGGCCGTGCTTTTACAGTTGTTTCGTCGACAAGATGACGATCGTCTCGTCGAGTACCGTATAATAAGCGTCTTCGAACGCCTGTCGCTCGTTCGCCTCCAAGTTGAAGATGCTGACCCCGCCGTTGCGCCCATCGGCCGATTCGTGGATGAAGTAGTTCGCGTCGAGCACCCGTTCGAACGGTGCCGTGTCCAAAAATCTCGCCCCGGTCGTCGCATCGATCAACTCCGTATGCTCCCTCGATTCTTCGACCTTGATGAAGATGGTCGAACTGACGTCGTCATACGTGAAATCGATTGGTTCATAGGCACCCCAGTCGACGACGGCGAGCTCGTGCAGGACGTCCGGTGCCGCCAGTTCGTACACCGTCTCCTCATTGGCTGCGTCGATGAACGCCGCAAACCGGAGTTTTTTGTCACGCTCCCCGAGATACTGGACCGTGTCCCCCTCCCCTTGCAACCGGATCAAATCATCGAACGGGATTTCGTCCGCTTTCGACCAAACGGCCTCGACCGCCTCGTCGAGCGGACAGATGAGAATCGCTTCGGAATGGTCGATCGGGTCATCGGGTGAGATGCGTCCCGATTCGAGCGCGTCATAGTAATCAAACTCGTCCAACCGTGCGTTACATACGATGTAAGACACACCTTCGAGCTCTGTCGTGAACAAATACAGTTCACGGAAGCGCCCGGCATGGCCGACGAGCCGCTCGTCACGGATACGTTCTTCGCGGGACGTCTCGGCGTCGAACAGCCACGCCTCGTCCGTCGCCTCGAAACTCGTCAAAAAGAGGAAATAACGGTCGGCGAGCACCCAATATAACGTGCTGTTGCCCCGTTTCTCGAACGTCGTCAGCACTTCTTCATCACCTGTACGATAGTCGAACGCGATCAGTTCCGTGCTCACGACCCCGGTCCGGTCCGGGGTCTCGTTCAAAAAGTAGACACGGTCGGCGCTGATGAACAGTTTTGATATGCCATAGTCTTCGAAGACGCGGCGATTGATTTGCGTGATGGTGCCATCCGCTTCATCGTACCGAAAGATGGAAAAGCTCGTCTCCCCCGTCTTCTCACGGTAGTACACGGACGACTCGGTGACGGCGATCAAGTCTTCGTGGCTGATTGACATGGCGCGTGCATCGACGATTCTCATAGAGCACCTCTTTCATAAGTGGATTCGATCGGTTCGACGGTGACGATACCGGGAGGACGTTTCGGGAACGAGATCCGAAGATGGGCGTACTCGATGATCGACTGGTGAGAGTCTGCCTTCTCGACCCAGCGGATCCGTTGCTGGTTCGCAAGCGCGTGGCCGATCTTCTCTTCGATTTGAAACTTGGATATGCCGCGATAAGCGACTTCTTGAATATAGGTCGACTCATCGGACTCGAACTGCTGCCACACTCCCATGACGAGCTGTCCGAGGGCCGAGACCCGGTTCTCGGGCAACCGGACCGTGCGCAACGTCTGCTCGACTTCTTTCAGACAAACGACCGGGTCGTCGGCGACTGCGAACAGCCGCTTCGCCGAGTTGTTCATGACCCGGTAACGGCGCTTCCCGCTCTCGAGCCGAAGCACTTGGGCGTACGGTTCGACCGGTACGCCGTGGAAGAACGTGTCCGTCCCGCCCCAGGCGAACCCGAACGACGGGTCGAACTTCCGGATCGTTCGCATGAACGCGAGCATGAAGTCTTCGACTTCCCTGCGCTCGAGCCGGAGCCATTCGGCGAGCGCCAACGGTCCGTGCTGTTTCGAGATCCGGTCGACCGGGAAGAACAGGTCCCCTTCGGCGAGACGGTGGGGGCGCAGTTCGACCCCGTCGGCCCGGTAGTCGGTCGCTTGACGGCCGCTGCGCCCCGCGTAGATGATCCACTCGTCGTCCGTGCTCTCGATGGCGTACGCCTGATGCGCCCAAGGCGGTGTCGCGTATAGCGCCGGGAACTCCTCATACGTCTCGAGATGCAAGTACGAGCGGTCGTTCCAGATTTGGGCGAGCAATCGGACGATCTCCCCCGTATCCGAGTCTTTCGGGGCGATATAGTTGCCGGTGTTCCCGATATAGGTCAAGATGTGGAGATCGTAGGCGTGGTAGAGATGCCGGACGATCCGTTCAAACACCGCTGCGATCATCCGCTCGAACAACGGGTGGTCCTCGCTCCGGTCGACCGTCGTCGCATCGACGGTACACATGAGCCAGCCCATGCGCACATACAGCCGGATGCGGAGCGGATAAGAGATCAACGGCGACGAGGACGCGTGGATCTCCGTCATTCCGATGTTGGCCATATTCTCAACCTCTAGCGTAAACCCGCTACGCCTCAGCTGCTCCTCCATCTTCTTCTTCCAATTGATCGTCTCCATCTGCCTCACTCGCTTTCTGTCGCCACGTCATCTTGACTGACTCGTTCTGAAATTTTTCCCGTTTCTCGTTTCATACAAACGCTTTTCCGTCGGAATGGGTCTTGATCCGTCCGAGCGCCTCGTCAACGATCGTCCGGGATGTACCGAAATTGAGACGCTCGAACGTCGACGCCGATGCCCCGAACGGAACACCCGGTGACAAGAAGACCCGCACTTCCTCGTGGAGCCATTTCTTCCGAGCTTCGGGCTCAAGGCCGAGCGCGGCGAAATCGATCCATAACAAGTAACTCGCCTCCGGCATGAAGCACGTCAGCCGGGGTAACTCGGCATTCAGGCGCTCGACGACATAGGTGGCTTGTTCCTCGAGCTCGGCCGTCAGCTGGTCGAGCCATCGTTCCGCCCGGACGTCTGTGTAGGCGGCGATGATGGCCGTATTGGCGAACGGTGTCGGTAGGACGTGGTGTTTGTTTTGGACTTGGATGATCCGTTTGCGCCAGGCGTCATCCGGACAGATGATGTACGACGCGAACAAACCGGCGATGTTGAACGCCTTCGACGGGGCGCTCACCGTGATGCCCCGGTCGTCGAGTCGGTTGATCGCCGTATGGTGCTGCGACGGATACGTCAGATCGGCATGGATCTCGTCTGCGACGATGATGACGTCGTACGTTCTCGCCAACTCGACGACGCGCGCGAGCTCGGACTCTGTCCAGACGCGACCGACCGGATTATGCGGTGAACAGAGCAAAAACAGTTTCGCCTGTCGCATTGCGTGTTCGAGGGCGTCAAAATCCATCTCATACTTGCCATCGACTTGTTTGAGCGGGGCGTCACGCACAACGCGTTTCAACCCGGTCACGAGTTCATGGAATGGTGGATAGACCGGGGATTGGATGACGATCCCGTCCCCTTCCTTCGTCAACGCCTCGACGATGTGGGTCAGTCCGGGCACGACCCCGCTCGAGAACAATACATGTTCGGGGGTGACGACGAGTCCGTGTCTCCGCCCGTACCAAGAGCTGACGGCTTCCTGGGCTTCTTTCGCGAACATCGTATAGCCGAACTCTCCTGTCGCCGCACGCGCCGCAAGCGCTTCCGAGATCGAAGGTGCCGTGCGGATATCGATATCGGCCACCCAGAGCGGCAGTACGTCAGACTTCACATGGAACCAGCGCTCGAGGCCGTCCCATTTCACCGAGTCGGTGCCGACCCGGTCAAGCGGTTGATGTAAGATTGATTTCATAGTGATCCCTCCTGTCCCTACTGTAACAAAAATTGAAGCCACTGGTCGTCAAAAGCGTGGCGGATTTTCGAGACGTCGGCTATAATCGACCGAGAACAGTGTTTGGAGGTGACAACGATGAGCGTAAGTATCATCCGCCATAAACGGCGAAAAAAAGCGGCTTTCTACATAACAAACGAAGGAATCGAGCTCCGCATCCCGGCCCGGTTGCCGAACCGGGTCGTTGAGACGATCTTAAAACAGCATGCGGACTGGATAAACGACCGGCTCGCGGCATTACCTAAAACCCCGTCGTTGCCGAACGACCGGCTCCGTTATCGAGGTGAGACCGTGCCGCTCGTGCGCACGAACGCCGTTGACGCCTTCGACTACGACGGGACAGCTTTCCGGTGCCCGGACCGGTGGGACGAGTCCAGGATAGGGGCCGCATACGAGGCGTGGCTCCGCGACGAGGCGCTCACTTATGTCACCAAGCGAGCACCTTACTATGAACGTCTGCTCGGGGTGAGCGCTGCGAAAGTCCGCATCGGCCATCAAAAGACGCGCTGGGGCTCGTGCAGCTCGCGCGGGACGATCTCGATCAACGTCCGGCTCATGCTCGCGCCGATCGAAGTGATGGATTATGTCATCGCCCACGAATGGACACATCTCGTCCATTTCGACCACTCCAAATCGTTTTGGTCGACTTTATCCTCTGTTTATCCGGACGTCGATGGGGTGATGGCGTGGTTGAGACAACACGGTCATACGCTCATCGTCAAAAAAACCAATTGAGTGGACTCGCCACCGACGACGGTGGCGGTTCCTTCAATTGGTTTTTTCGTCAGATCGCCGAAGTGAACTGTTCGGCCGTCCCGTTCAATGACTGGGCCGACTGCTCGATCTTCCCGAAGCGTTCGAGCGTCGCTTCCATGATGTTGACACTCGCATGAATGTCTTCGTTCGATCGTGAGACGCCGTCGACAATCGAGGCGAGCTCTTTGTTCATCCCCTCGGTGTTGGCCCGGACCTCGATGACGGCGCGCTCGACGAGACGAGACAAGTTACGGACCTCGGTCGCGACGACGTTGAAGCCGAGGCCGTGTTCACCTGCCCGTGCCGCCTCGATGGCGGCGTTCAGTGACAACAGGTTCGTCTGGGCCGCGATCTCTTTGATCGTACTGGCGATTTTCGTGATCTCTGCCGCTTGGTCTTGAAGGTTGCCGAGCGTCTTCAAGTTTACCGATGCGTCCGACTCGAGCCGCTCAATCGTCCGCTTCAAATGTAGGCTCTCCTCCATGCCACGGCGGGCCCGGTCATCAAGATTCTCGGCCATGTCACGGAACGTGCGGGCGTATCGTTCGATCGTCTGTTGCCGCTCGGTGATGTCCGAGGCGATCTTGACGACACCGATGACGTCATCCCCCTCATAGATTGGCATATACGTCGCCTCGAGCCAAATCGAGTCGCCCCGGGCGTCGATGCGTTCGATCTTGTCGGCCGAGCTGAACCCGTCGAACAACTTGTTCCAAAACGCTTGATAGTCCGTACTGTTGACGAAGTTCGGCGTACAGAACAGATGGTGCTGCATCCCGACCATCTCATCGCGTTTGTATTTCATCGCCTTGGCGAAGGCGTCGTTCACATCGACGACACGGCGCTGGCGGTCAAATCGAATCATCGCCATGTTCGCTTCGATGGCGCGAAGCACGTCTGGTGACGATAGGCTGACATCTCTCGTTTCAATCATTCCGATAATTCCCACCTTTATAATTTGAGTTATTTCAGGACATTTTTCCTTTGTTAGTACAATCGAATTCAAGTGTAACTTGTGATAAAAGTCCTGACTAGCGCCGTTTTTAACAGTAAGTCAATATCTTGAGTTTGAAGTATTTACCAACTTCATCACAGGTCATCAGACAATGAATCGCAAAAAAAGAACTCCTCGTTTACAGGAGTCCCATTCGACCTTTTCGTGAAACTGACGGTGCTAATCTTGTAAAAAGATTTGCTTCTACGTAGTTGTCGACCCTTCGGTCAGTTGCGCGCGATTGGCGGATTCATCGACACCGCCAATCGTCGCTGCAGCCGAAGTCTCATCAAACCAAACGTTCTGCTTACTCCACGGCACTGGGAAAAAGTTCATGGAATATTTTCGCACCTTCACTCGACAACTTGAACTGTTCGTCCGTGTTCATATCTTTCACGAAGACATCAACTTTCTGCGAACGTTTGTGGTAACTCAACTCGAACTGTTGACCACGATTTCCTTTCAGCAGCGTCAAATACATGTACTCGCCTGCTTCCCCACTTTTGGTCGAAGGTGTCCCCGTCTCGAGCGCCTCGGTCAATCGTTCATAGCCTTGCCCCTCGATGCTGACTGCGTCCGGATAGTAAAACGGGACACTGGGATGGTACGGGTATTTATGGACATAACCGATCGAGACGGCATCGGTATCGGTCGGCTCCGTGATGAATGGATTCGGTTTGAATCGAATCGAGATCGTCTTCGTCATCTTTTGACCGTTTGACTCGTAGGTTAATTCGTATAACGGAAACGGTTCGAGCGGTTCGAGCGTACCGCCTTCAAGAAGCGTCCGGACATTTAAGTTGTCGACTCCGACCAGTAATTCGCCATCGTTCAACGAATGCTGGCCATAGTGAATCCCGTCACTCGACATTAACATGTATGGCGTCTTCGTCTTCGTGCCATATCCTAACGCAACATGAGTGTCCTCCCTGACCACGTAAGGAGCAAAATCTAAATACGGTGTGAAGACCCCGTCGTCCCCGATTCCAAACTCGATGGACCCGTTGAAACCGGGCGAGATCGTATAAAGACTGTTCATGAACGGTCGAATGGTGAGGTCTTGCCTGTAAGAATGAATCGCTTCTTCCCGTGATAACCTTTCCCGAATTTCTTCTGTCCCGCTTACTACGCTAGGTAGCAACGAGATCTCGCGTGCGGTCTCGTCTTTCAAAAACTCCGGTCTTTCCTCCAGCTTGACCGCCCGATATCCCTCAACGTGGTCCGACTTACACAGCGCGTAAACGGCATCACCTTCGACGAACGATGTCTCATTGAAGGCGTATGTTTCAGTATCGGGCTCAGTGAACGGCATTCGGCTTGCAAACGTCACGCCAAGCAAGGATAGATGGTCCTCCTCGATGTCGTTGAGTAACTCGCCTTGTTCACAATAGGTCAACATGTCCTTGGCCTTGATTGCCTGCACTTCAAGGTCGAGTGTGATGTGCTCTGCCGTCCAATGGGCCTCGACAACATCATATCGGACTACTTCTTGGTCCCGGGCGCATCCTGCGGCCAAAACGAATAGCGATAGACCGATTCCTAATTTGAACTTTTTCATCAGTTCACCTCAATTCTTCGGTGTCTTCTTCAAGTCGGGGAAGTAGGACAAGAACGTCTCCACCCCTTCGCTCGTCAGTTTGTACGTTTCGCCGGTCAGTTTATCCGTCAAGAAGATGTCTATCTTTTTTGAGCGCTGTTTATACGTCACTTCAAACTCTTGGCCTTTCAGCCCATCGAGAATCGTCAACTGATGATACTCGCCCGCATCCCCACTGCGATTGACCGATTCTGCCGCGTCTATGGTGTCGATCAAGTCGGTCATGTCGGTCCCGGCCGCCTTGAGGACATCCGGATAAGCAAGAGGCTGTTCATGGCTGAACGGTTTCTTATGTAAATAGACGAACGGTTCATCAGATTGCCACATAGACTGCATGTCGGTATGCTCCTGCTGAAGATCACGTTCTTCTTCCGTGATGAACGTCTCTTCCCGATACGTGATCGTCACCGTGTCGGTGATCGGCGCTCCGTCTTTCATGTACGTGAACGTAAAGATCGGGTAGCTCTTGCCGGACTCAAGTACTTGTTCGGTGAGCGGAATCCGTTCAATTTTTAATGATTCATATCTCGGGGCCGCCTCGGTCGCGTCAAACGTGACTTCAATCGGTTGAGACGAGAAAGAACCGTTCTGATGCCCCATCAACACGTACGGAAGCTTCTCTTCTGGACTGAAGGCCATCATCATTTGGACGTCACCCATCGACGACGTCGCCGGTTCGAACGTATTGATCGGGAACAGTGTCGGCCAACCTTCGACAGCGATCTCCATCTCCCCATACAGCGCCTGTGAGAAGCTGAATAACGAATCTGGAAACAATTCAAGTTCATGGTCATATCCGCTCTTTACCTCTGATTGAAGGAACATCGCTCCGTCCGAGGCTTTCGTCTGTAACACGGCAGGAGCACGGCCGATCGAAGTTCCTGTCGACGCGCTTATCTCTTCTGGGAAAGACGGAATCACTTCCGCTTGGAGACGATGAGAGACCATATCGCGGCAAATTGCATAAGATTTATCCCCTTTGACGTATGTCACACTTTTGAACATGTAATCTTCCCCTGAGTTCGTCAAAGGGGGCCGGCTCGCCACGACCGTGTCGAAGACCGTTAACTCCCCGTCTAGCGACGTCGTCAAGTCACCCGTGCACGCCGCTAACGTCTCATCGATATCGGTGACCGGCTCTGCCTCAAGCGAATATTTATTCACGGTCCAATGGTGATCGATATAATCCAATTTCAACGCGCTCGTCTCGTCTTTTCCGCATCCGGAAAGTAAAACCGCGCTCAACAGCATCCATTTGACAGATTGTTTCAACGTTTCCGCCCCTCGTCTTCTTGATGACCCAATTTTACCATTATCTTACTTATTAAAGAACATAAAAAAACCCGTCCACTTACTTGGACGGGTTCGACGCTTCGATTAGATGCTGTTATCGATGGCGCGTGTCAGTCTCGTCTCGACATCCAGTGCGATGGACTGGAGCGACTCGTCCTCGATCAATTCGATCAGTTTCGTCGGTTTCGGCATCCCGACATGGGTCGCCCCGTCTTTCGTGAAGACGGCGAGCTTGCACGGCAGGAAGTAGCCACCCTCCCGGTGCGCCGTGATGACTTTCTTGGCCTTTTTCGGGTTGCACACTTCGAGGATATGATAGTCCCCGTCGATGGCTTCCCCTTTCTCTTTGAGCGTATCACTCAAGTCGAAATCCCACAGCACGCCGAACGCTTCGTCCTTGAGCGTCGCTTTCAACTTCTCGACCACTGCTTCGACCGACTGATCCGTCTTCACTGTATAATCAAACATATAAGCCCCTCCTTGTTTGTTGTCTCTCTCGTCATGTACCCGAACTAGTCTGAAACAAATCGTATCGTCGTTTTGAAAAAGTATATGTGATTTGAAACATATTCCGCGTTCGACTCGTAGTAATGAGAGAAAATAAAAGAGTCCATACTTACGCAAAGGAGAAGTGGTTGTCGTGACGGTCACCGTATTCACGCATACAAGCTGCAGTTCTTCCCGCAAGACGCTCGATTGGTTACGCGAACAGAATATCCCGTTCATCGAGAAGAAATTGACCGACCAAGGAATGTCGTTCACCGAGTTCAAGGAGATGCTCCGGCTCACCGAAAACGGGACGACCGATCTCTTGTCTGTCCAAAAAAGTGTCTACAAACAAGCGGCCGACCAGCTCGACGAGATGTCGCTCCGCGAACTGTACAGTTTTGTCGCGACGCATCCACAGATCTTGAAGAGTCCGATCGTCGTCGATGACAACCGGATCCAGATCGGGTTCAGCGAGAAAGAAATCCGGACGTTCATCCCGCGGCATAACCGGATCGCCGACTTGAAACGACTAAACGACTATTAGACAAACAGTAAGAGCGCCGCAAATTTTGCGACGCTCTTTTGTCAGGCTTTCTTTAGTCGGGCCGCCAAACGGTTGCCGAATGATTGGATCGACTGCACGAGCAGGATCAAGACGAAGATCGTCACGTACATGACCTCTGGCTCGAACCGGAGATGCCCGTACTGATAGGCGATATCGCCGAGTCCACCCGCACCGACGAGACCCGCCATCGCCGTCGCGCCGATCAGACCGATCGTCGCGATCGTCAGACCGAGCACGATTGACGACCGCGCCTCACGGATCAATACGTACCAGATGATCTTACGCGTCGAGATGCCCATCGCCTCGTACGCCTCGACGACGCCGCGGTCGACTTCGAGCAGTGCCGACTCCATCAAGCGGGCGATGTATGGCGCCGTGAAGACGATGAGCGGCAAGAGGACGCCTTGGACGCCGATCGTCGTCCCCATGATGAAACGGGTGAACGGCAAGATAAAGAATAGCAGAATGATGAACGGGATCGAGCGGACGACGTTGATCACGCTCGACAATGCCCCGTAAAAGTAACGGTTCGCGAGCCGTCCATTCGGCCGCGTCAAGACGAGGAGCGTCCCGAGCGGCAAGCCGATCAGTGTCGAGATGACGAGCGCGATGCCGGTCATCGTCAGCGTCTGGATCGTGCCCGTCCAAATCAAGTCACCCCAATTTCCCCAAAACTGCAGCATGGTTCGTCACCTCCTTCACTTTGACGCCGCTCGCTTCAAGGTAGCGGACGGCTTGGTCGGTCTGTGCCTGGTCCCCGTCGAGATGGACGAGCAAGTTGCCGACGAGACCGCCTTTCAGCTTTTTGATCCCGCCCCCGATGATGTTCGGCAGCAGGCCGAACCGTTTCGTCAGCTCGGCGAGGACGGCCTGTTCGGTCTGGTGACCGATGAACGACAAGTTGACGAGCGTCCCGTGCGAGCTCAACACGTCGACGACTTCTTTCGGGACGTCGAGGTTCGCTTTCAAGAAGCGGCGCGTCGTCGGATGTTGCGGGTCTGAGAAGACGTCGAGGACGTCGCCTTCCTCGACGATCTTGCCGGCGTCGATGACGGCGACCCGGTCACAGATCCGCTCGATGACTTCCATCTCATGGGTGATCAAGAAGATCGTCAGCCCGAGCTCGCGGTTGATCTCGAGCAACAGATCGAGGATCGACTCGGTCGTCTCCGGGTCGAGCGCGCTCGTCGCCTCGTCGCTGAGCAGGATGTCGGGCTCGTGCGCCAACGCCCGGGCGATGGCGACGCGCTGTTTCTGGCCGCCCGAGAGTTGCTCCGGGTAATGTTTACGGTGATCGGTCAGTCCGACGATGTCGAGATACTTGTCGACCCGCTCGCTGATCGAGCGTTTATCGAGTCCTTCTAGGCGGAGCGGGATGGCGACGTTGTCTTCGACGGTCGCCGTCTTCAACAGGTTATAGTGCTGGAAGATCATCCCGATGCGGTGACGGAGCTTCGATAACCCTTTTTTGTCGAGCGTCGTGATGTCTTGCCCTTCGATCTCGACTTGACCTGACGTCGGCCGTTCGAGCAGATTGATCATGCGGATGAGCGTGCTCTTGCCGGCGCCGCTCCGACCGATGATGCCGAAGATCTCGCCCTTTTCAATCGTCAGCGAGACGTCGTCGAGCGCCGTGACGGTCCCTTTGTTTACCGTGAATGTTTTTGAGATCTGTTTGAGTGCGATCATAGTGCCTCCTTAAAACGCTGGGACGATCGAGCCGTTGAACGTCTCTTCGATGAACGTCCGGACCTCGTCCGAGTGGTAGTAAGATTTGAGTGTCTCGACGACTTCATCGTCCTTGTTGTCGGTACGGACGACGACGTAGTTCGGGTACGGGTTGTCGACCGTGTCTTCATGGAACAAGGCGTCCTCATTGATCGATAGGCCGGCACCCATCGCGAAGTTCGTGTTGATGGCCGCGAGCGCGACTTCCGGGAGCTGGGTCGGGAGCTGTGACGCCTCGAGCTCGATGAATTCGAGGTTGAGCGGGTTCTCGGCGATGTCACGTTTCGTCGCCTTGTCCGTCAATCCTTCTTTCAAGGTGATGAGTCCGGCCGTCTCATACAGGCGCAGCGCCCGAAGTTCGTTCGCCGGGTCGTTCGGGACGGCGACTTTATCGCCTTCCTTCAACTCCTTGATGTCCGTCAGCTTATCCGAATAGAGCCCCATCGGGAAAGCGACCGTCTTGAACACGTCGTCGATCTTATAGCCTTTGTCCGACTTCTGCAGCTCGAGGAACGACAGCGTCTGGTAACTGTTCACGTCAAGGCTGCCTTCGTCGAGCGCCGTGTTCGGCGTGTTGTAGTCGTTGAACACTTTGATGTCGAGCTCGAGGCCATCCTCGGCTGCGAGTTCTTTTACTTTCTCGGCGATCTGCTGGTGCGGTCCGCCTGTCACGCCGATCGTGAGGGATTCTGTGCTGAGCGCTTCGCTCGCGTCCGATTGGCCGCACGCCGACAAGGCGATGGCCGCGAGTAGAGATGTTCCTGCGAGTACTGTTTTCTGTTTGATGTTCATGAATGATTCCTCCTCCAAAATAAAAGCCCGCTACTCATAAAGAGTGGCGGGCACGACAAGTCAAAGACAGTCGGACACGCTCATCTCCCAGACGTTTCGTCTGTTGGAATTAGCACCATGATCGTTACGATCTGGTTGCCGGGTTTCATAGGGCCAGTCCCTCCACCACTCTTGATAAGCTATCGGTCTTATTTAATTGTTATCATCTTACTTTTAATCCTTTTATTTGTAAACAGAAAATACTGAATTTTCAAAAATTATTTTCAAATAGTCAATATCGAGCGGGACGGGTGAGCGTTGCAATTCAGTCTCGGCCCGGACCGCGTCGACCAGTTGCGGGATGTCGGCCGGAACGAGTCCGAGCGTCTCAAGTGACGTCGGCGCGCCGATCCTGGCGAGCCACGCCTCTAAATACGGGGCGTCAGACGAGCCACGCAACCGTTCTTGGACAAGGAGGCCGAAGCCGACCTTGTCGCCATGTAAGAACGGATGGGTCGACTCGAAGCGGCTGAGCGCGTTGTGGACGGCGTGGGCGACGGCGACGCGTGTCCCGGCGTCCCCGAAACCACCGACGGCACCGCCGACGGCAAGGATGTGATCGACCGCGAACCGGGTCTCTGGCCCATACGCGGTGAAACTGGACTCACTCAAGTCGAGTTCGACGAGCCGGCCGCATTGCTCGGCCAAGGCGAGACCGGTATTGACGCCGGCATCAGGCGAACTGTCGCCGCTCAAATAGCGGGCCTCGTAAAACTTGGCGACCGTGTCGATGACGCCGGCTCGGAAGTAGTCGTACGGCGAGTCCGTCACGACCCTCGCGTCGACGATGACCCGCTCGATGACGACGCGGAACACGTCGTAGCGGTCATAGGCGCCCTGCTCGTCATAGATGACGCTGAGCGGTGTGAAGGCGGCACAGTTCGAGGCGAGCGTCGGGATGACGATCAGCGGGACACCTTGCCGGTAAGCGACGAGTTTCGCCGTATCGACGAGCTTGCCCCCACCGACGGCAAGGAGGACATCCACATCCTTCAAACGGAGCCGTTCGACCTCCGCGTCCGTGCATTCGCCACGGAACAGCGATGTCGGATAGGCAGTGATCGCTGGCAGGACGCGCTTGACGACGTCAAAACCGTTCTGGCCGCGCAGCACGTGAGCACGACGGCCAGCGATCAATTCATCGAGCCGCTCGAGCGCGTCATCCGCATGGTCGTACTCGAGCACGGCTTGGCGGATCATGCCCGGACCTCTTCATACGTCGCGAACAGTTTCTCGATCCGCTCGACGGCCTCGTCGATCTTCGACTCGGCGGAGACGAGTCCGAACCGGACGTACCGCTCGCCTTCTGAGCCGAAGAAATAGCCCGGCGTCACGGCGACCCCTGCCTCGTGGAGCAGCTTATGCGAGAACGATTTGGCGTCCCCGTCCGGCACTTTCGCCCAGACGAAGAACGAGCCGCTCGGGGCCGTGATGTCCCATCCGGCCTGACGTAACCCGTCGACGAGCCGGTCGCGGCGGGCCTCATACAACCGTGACAAGTCGTCCCGGAGCGAACGCGGTGACTCGAGCGCGGCGATGGCCGCCTCTTGGATGGCCGAGAACACGCTCACATGGACGTGGTCCTGATACGTGTTGATCGCCTCGATGATGTCGCGGTTGCCGACGGCGAAAGCGACCCGCCAGCCGGACATGTTGAACGCCTTCGACATCGTATACACCTCGATGCCGATGTCTTTCGCTCCCGGCGTCTGCAGGAAGCTCGGCGGGACGTGACCGTCGAAACCGATGCTGCCGTAGGCGAAGTCGTGGACGACCATGAGGTCATGCTTATTCGCGAAACGGACCGTGTCGTCAAAGAACGCGGGCGACGCGACGGCACCGGTCGGATTGCTCGGGTAGTTCAAATACATGAGTCGCGCTCCCTGCGGATCGAGCGTCTCATAATCAGGAAGATAACCGTTCTCTTCCCGGAGGACGAGGTCGTGGACGACCGCACCGGCGAGACGCGCCCCCGAGATGTAGTCCGGGTAGCCCGGGTTCGGGAGCAACATGCCGTCACCTGGCTCGAGCACACATTGCGGGAGCGTGATGAGTCCCGACTTGCTGCCGATCAAGATGGCCACTTCGGTCTCGGCATCGAGCGCGACGCCGTATTCGGTCTGGTAGAACGTCGCGACCGCTTGCTTCAGGCGCGTCTGTCCCCGGAACGGTCCGTATTGGTGTGTCGCCGGGTCGAGCAGGGCCGTCTGCAACGCCTCGCAGATCGGGGCTGGTGTCGGCAAGTCGGGCGTCCCTTGGCCGAGCCGGATGACGTCGCGGCCTGAACGCTCGAGTGCGGCGACTTCAGCGGCGAGTCCGACGAAATGCTGGGGTGGTAACGTTTTAAGTAACTTCGAGCGTCTGTCTGTCATGAATAGTCCTCCTATGCAAAAACACCCCTTTCCGAGGAAAGGGGTGTCGAGATACGGACGTATTCAAACAACCACCTTTCCATCTCTCAAGGTCACCTTGCTGGAATTAGCACAGTATTGAAACAATCTGTTGCTGAAGCTTCATCGGGCCAGTCCCTCCGCTTCTCTTGATAGAAAGTGTTTTTATATGCAATTGATAATTTCTGTAATATGTCATTTAGTAAACCAAACGTTACCAACCTTGTCAATCCTTATTTCAAAAATTCCTTGGCGCTATTGAATCCCGGTAAAAAAACGTTCATAGTAAAAGATGAACGTTATTCTGCAAAATTTACAGCATGAGGGGATAGACCATTGGAACTAAACCGTCAATTGATATGGAAGTTAAGCGTGATCGGGCTGATTCTGCTCGTCCTATGGAAAGTCATCAGTGAGCCGGACACGATCTCTCGGGTCCTGCAATATGCGTTTCAGCTGTTGACGCCGATCATCATGGGAATCGCCATCGCGCTGCTCCTCAACACCGTCCTGTCCTACATAGAAGAACGGTTCCACTTGAAGCGCTACCAAGGCTTGTTGATCGTCTACGTCACGTTCATCGGGATCCTTGTCGTGTCAGCGGTGACGCTGTTCCCTCGCATCTATTCGAGTGTCGCGTCTCTCATCGAGGAGCTCCCGTTTTATATTCGCCAAATCGATAGCTTCCTCGGTCAATTCAACACGTATTTGAGAGAATACAACGAGACGATCGCCCAAGCCATCGACTTGAACCGGTTCGAGGAGCGGTATTCCGGATGGGTCGAGACGGCCGTCGTGTCTTCGGTCGGTTACGTGTCGAGCTTCACGATGACGTTGATCAACTTGTTGATCGGGATCGTCATCTCGATCTACTTGTTGAAAGACAAGGAAGTGTTCGCCCGGATGTTCAAACGTCTGCTGTATGCGATGTTCCCGGTCGCCTCGGCGAAGACGACGATCGACATCTTCCAAGAGATGGACTATATCTTTAAACGCTACATCATCGGAAAGTCGCTCGACTGTCTCATCATCGGCGTGATGGCCGTCATCGGGCTCTTGATCATCGGCGCGCCGTACGCGCTCTTGCTCGGTGTCATCATCGGGGTGCTGAACTTCATCCCATACGTCGGGCCGCTCTTAGGGATGATCCCGGCGTTCATCATCACCTACTTCTACGATCCGTTCACGGCCCTGCTCGTCTTGTTGTTCATCTTCTTGCTGCAACAGTTCGACGGACTCTGGCTCGGCCCGAAAATTCTCGGCGACAGCGTCGGGATCACCCCGTTCTGGGTCATCACATCGATCATCATCGGGGGGAGCCTGTTCGGCCTCGTCGGGATGTTTATCAGCGTACCCGTGACCGCGATGATTCAGGTCGTCTTGTCCCGGTTGATCGATTATCGGCTCACCCGCAAGAATTTAAATGAACTGTTATGACGCAAGTCAAAATATGTTGACACATTTCAAGAATCTGTCATACAGTTGAAATGAAGAGTAAACTTTCAGAAAGGAGGACCCGCCATGTCAGTCATGACGCAGCCACATCGTATCCAATTTCATACTGACGGGTCGGGGTCTTCCGTTTCATGAACTGAAGTCACCCGCCTGTCTTCCGAGGCGTACATAGGTTAAGTAGGGACGAGTATGCCTCCGTGCATCCTTCGTCCCTTTTATTTTGTAGAAGCAGGTGAAACGTATGATTCAATCACTCAAACGGCTCGACCGTAACATTTGGATTCGTTTCCTCGGCGAGACGATCACCGGTGTCATGATGTTCATGATCGCCCCGTTCCTCGTCCTCTATTACAGCGACAAGCTCGACAGCTACGTCCAAGTCGGTGTCATCTTGGCGACCGGACCGATCATGGCGCTCATCGGCTCGGTCGTCGGCGGACGTCTCGCCGACCTGTATGGCCGAAAGCCGGTCATGATGACCGCCATCCTCGGTGATGCGGTCGCCCTCATCGGTTTCGCTTTCGCGGAAACGTTTTGGCCGCTCCTGCTCTTGAACGCCATGCTCGGCTTGACGAACTCGTTGTTCCACCCGGCCGCGAGCGCGATGGTCGCCGACGTGACCGAGCCGGAACAGATGAACGAGGCGTTCGGTCTCTTACGGATGGGGCATAATATCGGCGCGGCGTTCGGTCCCCTGCTCGGCAGTGCCGTCTTGTTCATCGACCGACAGTACATCTTCTTCACGGCAGCGTTCGTCTTTGCCTTTTATGCGCTCGTTCTCGGACGTTTCATCCGCGAGTCGCTCCCTGAGACGACCGGGCAGGACACACCGTCGAACCGTGACGTCTTGCGCGTCTTTTACAACGACAAAGTCTTTCTCGTCTTCATCTTCGCCGGAGTCTTCATCTCGATGGGCTTCTCGCTGATCGAGAGCATGTTGCCGCTGTTCTTGAAAGAGTCGATGCCGTCGTTCACCGACCGCGAGAACCCGTTCGCCTATCTGCTCGCCTTGAACGGCATCATGGTCGTCTTGTTCCAATTCCCGATCGCCTCAAAACTCGGGCGCAAACCGTTCGGCAACGTCATGCTGGTCGGGGCGACGATTTTCGGGATCGGGATGATGTTGATCGCGGTCGTGCCGCGGCTCCTCTATACGCTCGGCACCCCGTACCTCGTCCTCGTCGGTATCCTGCTCGCCGTATACGCGTTCTATACGCTCGGCGAGATGATCATGTCGCCCGTCCAACAGACGTTCATCGCCATGATCGCCCCCGAGAACATGCGCGGTGCCTATAACGGGGCCGCCAGCATCCAATGGTTGATCGGCGGTGTGACCGCGCCGCCAGCATCCAATGGTTGATCGGCGGTGTGACCGCGCCGCTCATGGCCAGCCTGTTCCTCGACCAGCGCGCCGGGCACATCGCCCTCATCCTCGTCGGGGCGGCGAGTTGTCTGTCGGGTTTCATCTATTGGCGCCTCGGGAGATACGTCAGCGCGGAAGAAGCTAAACAAAAGACTGCTTAGTTCATCAATCCACCTAAACAACTTGGTTTAGGTGGATTTTAGTTTCGTTTCAAACCTGTTAAAATTTGAACTTCACTTTCATTTTTCCTTTACAAACATAATGATTCTTCTTATGATAATACGGTCAAGGAGGGATCTTTCATGGAAAGGATCGATAAACAGAAAATTGTGGACAGTGTGCCACAAAAAGGATTTTTCGGACAGCCGAAAGGCTTGTTCACGTTGTTCTTCACTGAATTTTGGGAACGTTTCTCGTACTACGGGATGCGGGCCATCCTCGTCTTCTACATGTATTACGAGGTATCGGAAGGCGGTCTCGGGCTCGACCAGAACGTCGCCTTGTCGATCATGTCCGTGTACGGCGCGCTCGTCTACATGTCAGGAGTCATCGGGGGATGGCTCGCCGACCGCGTCTTCGGGACGTCCCGGGCCGTATTTTTCGGTGGTGTGTTCATCATGCTCGGTCATATCGTCTTGTCGATCCCGGGCAGCCTCACGTTCTTGTTCATCTCGATGGGTCTCATCGTCATCGGGACCGGACTGTTGAAGCCGAACGTGTCGAGTATCGTCGGTGACCTGTACCACGAGACGGACCGTCGCCGTGACGCCGGGTTCAGTATCTTCTACATGGGGATCAACCTCGGGGCCTTCATCTCGCCTTTGATCGTCGGCGGCGTCCAAAAGAGCTACGGCTTCCATTGGGGCTTCGCCCTCGCCGCGGTCGGGATGTTCATCGGTCTCGTCGTCTTCGTCCTCACGAAAAAAGGCAACCTCGGCCTCGCCGGGTCTTACGTGCCGAACCCGTTGACGGCGTCTGAAAAGAAGAATGCGATCAAGTACACGACATTGGCCGTCATCCTCATCGGAGGATTACTGGCCATCCTGATCCCACAAGGCTTGTTCACGATCAACACGTTCATCGGACTCGTCGGTGTGTTCGGAATCGCCATCCCGACGATCTACTTCATCGTCATGTACCGGAGCCCGAAAACGACAGAAGTCGAGCGGTCACGCATCATCGCCTACATCCCGCTCTTCATCGCCTCGGTCATGTTCTGGGCGATTCAAGAACAGGGCGCGACGATTTTGGCAAGCTATGCCGATAAGCGGACCGATCTTGAATTTTTAGGGTTCACGCTGTCGCCGGCCTGGTTCCAATCACTGAATCCGTTGTTCATCATCCTGCTCGCCCCTGTGTTCGCCTGGTTATGGGTGCGGCTCGGTGATCGTGAGCCGAGCATCCCGACGAAGTTCGCTTTCGGGATCTTGTTCGCCGGTTTGAGCTTCCTCGTGATCTTGCTGCCGGCCTACTTCGGTGGACCGGACACGCTCGTCAATCCGCTCTGGCTCGTCCTCAGTTACTTCATCATCGTCCTCGGTGAGCTCAGTCTGTCTCCGGTCGGTCTGTCGGCGACGACGAAACTCGCCCCGGCCGCCTTCTCGGCCCAGACGATGTCGCTTTGGTTCTTGTCGAATGCGGCGGCACAAGGGATCAACGCCCAGCTCGTCCGGTTCTACTCGCCAGAGAACGAGATGCTCTACTTTGGGATCATCGGCGGAGTAGCGATCGTGCTCAGCATGATCTTGTTCGCGCTGGCCCCGGTCATCAAAAAGTATATGCGCGGTATCCATTAAGTCAAAAAAACGCCATTCCTCGCGCGAGGAGGGCACTGAAAAACTTCAAATAATTTTGAGCAGAGGAGCGTCATCCCGGATGGGATGGCGCTCCTCTGCTTTCATTGCCCTTCAAGCCGCCCTGTCCGGCACGCCGCTTTCCTGGGGGCGGTCAGCGAGCCGCATCGCGACGATGTCGCTGCTGGGTCTCGCCTTGCCCGCTGTTCCCCCGGGAGTCGGCGTGCCCTCGGGGCGACGCTGTACGTCCTTGCCGTTTCGGACTAAACTGGCTATAACTACACATCCTGGAG
>NZ_SJUW01000016.1:0-43853 GCF_004337105.1 Exiguobacterium sp. SH3S1
TCATTCCGTCGACTTCCCCCCGAAGGGTTCCGTCGATTTCCTGCGCTCGACTTGCATGTATTAGGCACGCCGCCAGCGTTCGTCCTGAGCCAGGATCAAACTCTCCAAAGAATTTGATATAGCTCTTGAAAATGACGAAGCTTGCGCTTCAATCAAAACTTGTAAAACTTTTTTGCCTCATCGTTCAGTTTTCAAAGTTCGTCTGTCGCTCTTAACGACTCTTACAATATTACAAGTCATCGACACAGTTGTCAACCACTTTTTTAATTCTTTTCCGCTGCCATCAGCGGCAACGTTTATTACTTTAACCCATCCTCAAATAGAATGCAATAGTTTCGGTAAAAGTTTTTCTGAAAAAGTTTCCTGCCACGTTATAGCTTGGCTGTAGAAACCAAAGACCTCTCACCGCAATGGTGAGAGGTCTTAACTTGTTACTGTTGGTGACGCATTGTCGGGAAGAGCAATACGTCGCGAATCGATGGTGCGTCTGTGAGCAACATGACAAGACGGTCAATCCCGATTCCGAGACCACCTGTTGGCGGCATCCCGTACTCGAGCGCTTCTAGGAAGTCGTTATCAAGTTCATGGGCCTCATCGTTCCCAGCTTCTTTTTCAAGTAGTTGGGCTTCGAAGCGCTCACGTTGATCGATTGGATCGTTCAACTCTGTGAACGCGTTCGCGTGTTCACGACGAACGATGAACAGCTCGAAGCGATCTGTGAAGCGCGGGTCTTGATCGTTCTTCTTCGCAAGCGGCGACACTTCGACCGGATGTCCCGTGACGAACGTAGGTTGAAGCAACGTCTCTTCGATTTTTTGTTCGAAGAACTCGTTGACGATATGACCGAACGTCATATGGTCTTGGACTTCTACTCCGTGCTCTTTCGCAAGTTCACGTGCCTGTTCATCAGACATCTGCTGCCAGAAGTCGACACCCATCTCTTCTTTAACCAAGTCGACCATATGGGCCCGCTTCCAACCGACACCAAGATGGATCGTATCTTCTCCATACTTCACGTCTGTCGTACCGAGTACTTCTTTAGCAACGTGCGCAACGAGTTCTTCTGTCAAATCCATGATGTCGTTGTAATCAGCGTACGCTTCATAGAGCTCGATCATTGTGAACTCTGGGTTGTGTCGTGTCGAGATACCTTCGTTACGGAAGACACGGCCAATCTCATAAACACGCTCAAGGCCACCGACGATGAGGCGCTTCAAGTGAAGCTCGATCGCGATGCGCATATAAAGTTCCATATCGAGGGCGTTATGGTGCGTCAAGAA
This sequence comes from Exiguobacterium sp. SH3S1, assembly GCF_004337105.1. Taxonomy (NCBI): domain Bacteria; kingdom Bacillati; phylum Bacillota; class Bacilli; order Caryophanales; genus Exiguobacterium; species Exiguobacterium sp. SH3S1. Next base: position 1,281 of record NZ_SJUW01000016.1, read on the forward strand.
CGGACGGGCAGCTGCTCCGCCTGCAATCGTATGGAGCATCGGTGTCTCAACTTCTAAGTAACCGCGATGGTTCAAGAAGTTGCGGATCTCTGAAATGATTCGGCTACGCAAAATGAATGTTTGGCGCGAATCATTGTTCGTGATCAAATCGAGATAACGTTGACGATAACGTTGTTCGACATCTTTTAAGCCATGATATTTGTCTGGAAGCGGACGGAGCGCTTTCGTCAAAAGTTCAAACGTCTCGACGTGAATCGATAACTCGCCGACATTCGTTTTGAACAGCTTACCTTTCACGCCGACAATATCACCGAGGTCAGACGATTTGAACAAATCAAACGCCTCATCCCCTACGTCATTTTTACGGACGTAAATTTGAACCTGTCCCGTGACGTCTTGGATGTGGGCGAAGAAGACCTTCCCTTTTCCACGTTTCGTCATAATCCGTCCTGCGAGCGTGACTTCTACGTCTTGCTCAGCGAGCGCCTCTTTCTCAATCGCTTCATATTGCTCATGTAATTCACCAGCATGGGCTGAGCGTTCGAACCGATGTCCGAACGGGTCGAGACCTTGCGCGCGCATCTCAGTCATCTTTTCAAATCGAACCTGCATTTGGTCGTTCATTTCCAACTCGTGACTCACTACTCCATTCACTCCTCTATACATATTGGGTTTGTTCCTAACAAAAAGCTGTCGACCTCACGGCCAACAGCACAGCCTAAGCTGTTCGCTCTTTGCGTATCACTTTTTCGCCAAACAAGCTTACCATAAATCACTTTTTTACACTAGTTCACACTTCTTGTGGCGCGTTCTCGATCTGTCCGACGAAATCGTAGAGCACACTCCCGACGGCATCCCGTGATTCCAACTCAAAGACTTGCTTACGGACCGGCCCGTTCCCTTTGAGACCTTTCAAGTACCAGGCCACGTGTTGACGCATTTCACGAACCGCCGCCACCTCACCTTTCAAGTCGATCAAACGATCGAGATGCAGCATGCAAATGTCAATTTTCTCGCGTGCCTTCGGCTCGACCGGAAGTTCACCCGTCTCGAGGTACTGCACCGTCTGATAGAGCATCCATGGATTTCCGAGGGCAGCCCGCCCGATCATGACCGCATCGACACCGTAATGGTCGAGGGCATGCTTCGCTTGTTGCGGCGTCGTAATATCACCGTTCCCGATAATCGGGATGCCGGCAATTTTCTTCGCCTCACCAATAAGCTCCCAGTTGGCTGTTCCTTCATACAATTGGGACCGCGTCCGTCCGTGAATCGCGATCGCCGCCGCGCCACCGGATTCGGCCGCTCTGACGTTATCTAGGAGGTAGATGTGCTGACTGTCCCAGCCGGTGCGCATCTTGACGGTCACCGGTTTGTCCACCGCCTTCGATACAGCGTTCACCATCTCATAAACCTTATCCGGATCGAGGAGCCACTTGGCACCCGCTTCACATTTCGTGACTTTCGGGACCGGACATCCCATGTTGATGTCGATGATATCGGCGTTCGTGTTTTGATCCACGTATTGCGCCGCTTTCACGAGCGTGTCTTTCGAACCGCCAAAAATTTGCAGGCTGAGCGGCTTTTCGCGCTCATCGACGTATAACATGCGCAGCGTTCTCGCGTTTTCAAATAAAATCCCTTTGTCGCTGACCATCTCCGCACAAACGAGTCCGGCACCGAATTCCTTCGCAATCAAACGAAATGCCGGGTTCGTCACTCCGGCCATCGGGGCGAGGACCGCCCGATTTTTTATATCAACGTTACCAATTTTGAACCCTGACATTGCTTCACTTCCTTCAATAGCGTTAAACAGAACCGACTAATGACGTTAACGACTGTAGACGTACGACGTCGCGCCGCTCCGATTCCGGCAAGGCGTCGCATAATTGTCGAACCGTCTTCCCATTAACCTCGAGCGTCGGAGCAATCTCCGCGAGCGGGGCAAGGACAAAAGCACGTTCATGCATTCGCGGATGCGGAACAGTTAAGTGCTTCGATTGTATATATTCGCCGTTATAGAGCAAGATGTCAAGGTCGATCGTACGCGGCCCGTTCTTAAACAGACGCTCTCTCCCAAGACCACGTTCAACCTGTTGGAGACGAACGAGCGCATCGTCCGCCCCTAGCGATGTCTCGACTTCGACGACCATGTTATAAAACGATGGTTGATCTTTATAGCCGACCGGTGCCGTCTCGTATACATTCGATTGCTTCGTCACATGAAGACCGGCCGCCTCCATCTCTTGAAGGGCACCGAACAAATAACGCTCCCGTTCACCGATATTCGAACCAAGCGCCACATACATCATCCGTTACGCCTCCGCGTCATCTCGATCGCGACCGAATCGTAATGGCCCGGAATCGGTGGATCCGGTTTGATGACCTTGACCGTCACACTTTGAATCTTGTCACTGTGGGCGAGCACGGCCGTCGTGATCCGTTCACCGAGTGCTTCGAGTAAGTTGACCGCCTCGCCTGTGACGATGTCTTCTGTCAGTTGATAGAGTCCGGCATAGCTGACGCCGTCTTCCAAATTATCGGACTGGCCGGCAGGGGCCAGGTCTAACTCACACATCAAATCAATATTAAATCGCTGACCGAGCCGGTTCTCTTCTTCAAATACACCGTGGTAACCGTAAAAACGCATCCCGTTCACAAACATCTTATCCAACTTGTCCGCCTCCTAACATCGCATCCATCATCCGTGACGCTCGTTTGTTCTCTAACACATCGTGCACCCGTACCCAGGCGCACCCCTTCACAATCCCGAGACATGTCGTCGCGACCGTCCCTTCGACCCGCTCCTCGGTCGGTAAATCAAGTGTCTGGCCGATGAACGATTTTCGCGATGTCCCGAGCAGAACGGGGAACCCGAGATTCGTGATGACGTCGAGCCGATTCATGAGCTCTAAGTTTTGGTTGTAGTCTTTGGCGAAGCCGATGCCGGGGTCTAACCAAATCTGGTCATCACAAACACCGGCGGCACGGGCGATCGCGATTGATTCTTGTATGTCGCCGACGACTTCTTCGATGAAGTGTCCATAGTTTCGGTTGTCTCGATTATGCATCAAAATGATCGGGACGTTAAACTCTTTGGCCACTTCTCCCATCGATTGATCGTCCCACTTCGACCCCCACACATCATTGATGATGTCAGCGCCCGCTTCAAGTGCCGCTCGCGCAACGATAGGTTTGTACGTATCGATCGAGATCAGGACGTCAAGCTCCTCTTTCAAGCGGCGAATGACCGGGACAACGCGGTCGATCTCTTGATCCGCCGTGACGAACTGTGCGCCCGGCCTTGTCGACTCGCCTCCGACGTCGATCGCATCGGCCCCGTCCTGAACGAGCCGTTTAGCGTGTTCGAGCGCTTGCTCGACTGCGTTATAACGCCCACCGTCTGAAAACGAATCTGGCGTCACGTTTAAAATGCCCATAATTTTTGTCATGCTGTTCCCTCGCTTTCAATTGCTCGTCGTAACTCGGACCAACACGCTGTAAATTGAGCACCCTGCTTGCCCGGATACGTCCGGCCGGCATAAGCGGTGACCGGTGCGATTTGTTGCACCGAGTTCGTGAGCCAAATTTCGGATGCATGCTCGAGTTCTTTAAACGTCACGTCACGTTCGAGCACGTCAAACGTCTCCATCAGCCAGTGCCGGGTCACGCCCGCAAGCGCCCCGGTCGCGAGCGGCGTCGTCCATAGCCGCCCATCCTGTTCCACCCAAAAGATGTTTGAGACGAGTCCCTCGACGACACGTCCCGCCTCGTCCGCGAACAAACCTTCCGCTTCCCGGTCGACCAAGGCACGTTTTCCAAGGATGTTGTTCATATAGTGATGTGACTTCAAACGGAACGCCGCTTCCGGTCGACTTCTCGGAAACGGGAGTGCCTCAAGCCGTTTCTCGGTCGGTTCGAACGTTTCCGGTAACGGTTTGACGAGCAGCGTCACGTTCGGCCGTGAGTAACGCCCGTCGTGCAGACCGAGCGGAGCGACACCGGCGGAGACGTTCAGTCGGATATATACGTTCGGCGCCTCGTTTTGACGCACGACGTCTTGAATCGCCTGCACGATCTCCTGCTTCGTATAAGGTAGATCGATCCAAAGAGCGTCCATGCTTTTCTCAAGCCTGTCCCAATGGAGGTCGAACAAGAACGGGACCCCGTCAAACGTCCGGAACGTCTCGAACAACCCCATCCCGTACAAAAAACCGTGGTCGTGAACCGGCACCGTCACTTCTGAACTGCCGCGCAGTTCGCCGTTATGCCAAAGCCACATGACGATACGCCTCGATAAAGTTTTTAATCATGTCTTTCCCATGTTCCGTCAAGATGGCTTCAGGATGGAATTGGACGCCCTCGATCGGCAACTCTTTATGGCGTAGCGCCATGATCTCTCCCGTGCTCGTCTCAGCCGTCACTTCTAAGCAGGACGGCAATGAAGTGCGCTCGACGGCGAGCGAATGATAACGCGTCACGATCGTCTGCTGTGGGATATCTTTAAATAACGTCTTGCCGTCATGTTCGATCGGTGACGTCTTCCCGTGCATGAGGCGGTCCGCATGGACGACTTTCCCGCCGAACGCCTGACCGATCGCTTGGTGACCGAGACACACCCCGAAAATCGGGATCTTCCCAGCAAACGTCCGAATCGCGTCGACGCTGATTCCCGCTTCGTTCGGCGTCCGCGGACCTGGCGAGATGACGAGATAACTCGGACCCATCTGTTTAATCTCTTCGATCGTAACGTCGTCATTACGACGCACGATCAAGTCCTCTCCAAGCTCACCAAAGTATTGAACCAAGTTGTACGTGAATGAGTCGTAGTTATCGATGAGTAAAATCATACCGTCGCCTCCGTCATTTCTTTCGCGGCCCATAGCGCCTTCGCTTTCGACAACGATTCTTCATATTCAGCGACCGGGTCAGAGTCGATGACGATCCCTGCTCCAGCCTGGACGTGGGCCATCCCGTCTTTGACGACCATCGTTCGGATCGTGATGTTAAAGACGAGGTCGTCGTACCAACTGATCCAGCCAAACGAACCCGTGTAAATCCCACGTCGAACCGGTTCAAGTTCCTCGATGATTTCCATCGTCCGAATTTTCGGGGCACCGGTAATCGTTCCGCCCGGGAACATCGCCCCGAGCGCCTCTGACCCGGACACACCGTCTCGCATCGTGCCGCGCACGTTCGAAACGATGTGCTGGACGTGTGAGTACTTCTCGATGACCATCAATTCGTCGACGTGTACCGTCCCATAAGCCGCCACTTTCCCGAGGTCGTTCCGCTCCAAATCAACGAGCATGACGTGCTCGGCCCGCTCTTTCTCGTTGTCGAGCAACGTCCGCGCTAGTTCCATATCTTCTGCCTCGTCCCGTCCGCGCGGCCGTGTCCCGGCGATTGGGCGTGTCGAGATCGACGTCCCGTGTTTCTCAATCAACAGTTCTGGCGAGGCCGACACCATCGTCAAAAAATCATCGACGAAGTACCCCATATACGGTGAGGGATTCATTTGGCGCAATGTGTCATAGACGTGGCGTGGGTCCGCGAGCAGCGCTTCCGATTGGCGGACGCTCAGATTCACTTGGAACACGTCGCCTTCGACGATGTAGTCTTGAATTTTCTGCACAGCTTCGACGAATTCACCTTGCGATAGAGAACGCGCTCGCTCGAGTGGCGCTTGCGCGACCGGTCCGAACGTGTAATGCGTCTCCGTCTGCCATAGGGCAGCCCAGCGCTCGAGCTTCGCTTCTACTTCTTCATCGGCGGTGACCAGCAAATAGAGGAGCGACGTCGCTTCGTCGAATACCGCCACTTCATCAAACAACAAGAACGAGACGTCGGGCGTCCCTAAATCATCTTCGGCTTGACGCGGCAAGCGTTCGAGTGTCCGGGCGACATCGTAACTGACATAACCGATCATCCCGCCGAAGAATGGCGGTGCTCCTTCTGGTCTTGCGGCAACGTAACGGGCCCGCACTTGCTCGACGATGTCGAGCGGTTGGCCATAAAACGTCTCGGTCTTATCTGAAATGACGAGCGTTCCAGTCCCATCTTTCACGTGAAGCGCACCGAACGGCTCGATTCCGGCCATCGTGTAACGTCCAGCCCTCCCGCTCTCGAGCCACGCATAGCGCTCGCCCGCTTCCGTCAACGTCATATACGTCTCATACATTCTCTCTTTTGTCGTTCGCATCGTTTTGAACGCTGTCGTTCTCACGTCAAATCCCCCCGTTCCACTCATTCATGCCTCTAATTGTACACAAGAAAAGGCAGTTACCGAAAGAAGATGTCTTCTGGTAACTGCCGTTTGTTATGCGCGAACGCTATCTGATTCTTCGTCGAACTGATAGAGCGGCGTGCTAAGGTAGCGTTCTCCGTTTGACGGGATGATCGCGAGCACGTTTTTGCCTTTCCCAAGGCGCTTCGCCGTATCGACCGCGGCCGCGATGGCTGCACCTGACGAGATGCCACCGAGCACACCGTTCGTCCGAGCCGCGAGACGCGCGTACTCGAACGCCTGCTCTGTCGTGATTTGAAGGACACCTTCGTAAATCTCAGTGTCTAAAATCGACGGGATAAACCCGGCCCCGATGCCTTGAATTTTATGAGGTCCTGGCTTACCACCAGATAAGACTGGAGAGTCGACCGGTTCGACCGCTAAAATTTGCACGTCCGGATAGTGGGCTTTCAATACTTTACCCGCTCCTGTGATCGTTCCGCCTGTACCGACACCAGCGATGAACGCATCGACTTGAAGACCTGACGCGTCGAACGCATCGACGATCTCAGGGCCGGTCGTCATTTCATGGACATTCGGGTTGGCCGCATTATTGAATTGTTGCGGGAGGAAGTAGCCGTTTTTCTCAGCTTCTTCTGTCGCCCGGCGAATCGCTCCGCCCATCCCCTCAGGACCAGGCGTCAAAATCAGCTCGGCACCGTATCCACGAAGCAGATTGCGACGTTCCATACTCATCGTTTCCGGCATGACGAGAATTGCCTTATAGCCTTTAGCGGCACTGACCATTGCGAGTCCGATGCCCGTGTTCCCACTCGTCGGCTCGATGATTGTGTCACCCGGCTTTAAGACGCCTTCTTCCTCAGCGGCCTCGATCATCGCTAAGGCGATCCGGTCTTTTACACTCGAACCAGGGTTCATATATTCCAACTTCATGTAAACCGTCGCGTCATCCGGTCCAGTCAGCCCGTTCAACTTCACGACCGGAGTCTTTCCAATTAAGTCTGTCACTGAATCTACGATACGCATTTCATTTCCTCCTTCATAATTCCGACTATTCCGATATTGTAATAATACCCTATCGGATTGAAAATATGCAATTTGGAACGACAGCCTCAGCGAGCTTGCTGTTTCATCACTTCGAGCTGTTCAGCCGAGAAGTGATACTTTTCGCCACAGAAGTGGCAAACCGCCTCGGCGCCACCGTCTTCTTCGATCATTTGACGGATCTCTTCGGTACCGAGCCCGATGATCGCACTTTCCATCCGATCCCGGCTGCACGTACAGTTGAACTGTACCGCTTGGTGGTCGAGCACTTCTAAACTATCTCCGAGTAACATCTGTAGCATCTCTTCTGGTGTCTTCTCTTCTCCGATGAGAACCGACACTGGCGGGAACGTTTTCAATGCGTCTTCTAACGCTTGAATCGTTTGCTCTGAAGCGTCCGGCATCAACTGGACGATAATCCCGCCGGCAGCTAAAATCGATTCATCTTCTGGAAGCACGAGCACACCAGCTCCGACGACTGAAGGCACTTGTTCCGACGTCGCGAAGTAGTACGTGAAGTCTTCACTGATCTCACCCGTTTGAATTTCGGACGAACCGCCAACGAAGTCTTTTAGCCCGAGGTCTTTGATGACCGAGATCGTGCCGCGGCCGACGACATCGCCGACTTTCAACTTCGTCAATCCGTGGTCGTTGACGAATGTTCCGCCTTCGACACGCGGATGTGACACGTATCCGCGGACGTCTCCTGCCGTGTCCGCATCGACGATAATTTTCCCGATCGGTCCATCGCCTTCGACTTTTAGGGTAACGCGCGCGGCTCCTTTTTGCATCGAACCGATCATCGTCCCGATCGTCATCGTCCGCCCGAGCGCGGCTGAGGCGACTGGTGTCGTCTGATGGCGAAGTTGCGTTTCGAAAATCGTTTTTGTCGTCCGTACGGCGAACGCCCGGACTTCTCCACCGAACCCGAGGGCACGGACGAGATAGTCGTCTTTCATTTGGTCAAGTAACGCTTGTTGTTCTGGTTGAATCATATTGAGTAACTCCTTTAAAGTTTATTTCTGGTTGCGCTCATAGATGAGACGAAGTCCATCGAGCGTCAAGAACGAGTCGACGACGTCAATCGTTTCAGCATGTTCACTGATCAAACGGGCCAGCCCACCAGTCGCGATGACGGTCGCTTCCCCGACTTCACGCTTGACGCGACTGACGATGCCGTCGACTTGGGCGACATACCCGTAATACGTGCCCGATTGCATCGCTTGGATCGTATTTTTTCCGACGACGGTCGGCGGGGTCGCGAGCTCGATGCGCGGTAATTTCGCAGCCCGTTGATAGAGCGCCTCAACCGAGATCATGATCCCCGGGGAGATGATCCCGCCATGGTAGCGGCGGTTGTCATCGATATAGCAATACGTCGTCGCCGTACCGAAGTCGACGATGATCAATGGACCGTCGTACTTGGCAATACCTGCGACCGCGTTGACGATGCGGTCCGCCCCGACTTCACGCGGATTATCGACGTGGATGTCGAGACCTGTTTTCACGCCGGGACCGACGACGATCGGCCGGACGTTGAAGTAGCGCTGCGACATCTGTTCGAGCGGGAAGATGACCGGTGGAACAACCGAAGACAAAATGACGCCGTCGATTTGGTCAAACGAGACGTTCGAGTGGTCAAACAGCGACTTGACGAGCATACCGTACTCGTCGGTCGTTTTCGTGCGGTCCGTCGAGATGCGCCAATGATGGACGAGCGTCTCACCATCGTACATCCCGAGGACAATATTTGTATTCCCAACATCGATCACTAAAATCATGATATGGTTCCTCACTTTGTTGTCAATTACAGTTCGATCGAATTATAACACGAAAAAAGACGAATGCCTTATTTAGGGCATTCGTCTCTTACACTTACCGTGATTCGTTGTTCGGGCGTTCCGTCGGTGTCGCTTCCGGCTTATCGCCTTCAGGGACAACGTCCGGCTTCGCTTCTTGAACGACTCCAGGCTGATCGATGACTTGTCCGTGCTTGACGGCCGCCTCATCTTTCTTCGCCTCATCGCTTGCATCATCTTTCGATGGTTCAGACGGCTCTTCCGGTTCGTGCGGAAGATATTCGCGCGTCTTGATCAAGTGACGAATCTGTTTCGAATCGAGCGTCTCGACTTCGAGCAACGTCTTCGCGACGAGCTCGAGATCGTCTTTACGGTCCGTCAAAATCTGTTTTGCTTTCGCGTAACAACGGTTGATGATGTCCCGGATCTCGAGGTCGATATCTTGTGCAATCGCATCCGAGTAGTTTTGTTCCGTTTGGAAATCGCGACCTAAGAAGACTTGTCCTCCATGGTTCGATCCAAGTTGGAGCGGTCCGAGCTTGTCGCTCATCCCGTAATCCATGACCATCTTCCGAGCGATACCAGTCGCGCGTTGGAAGTCATTGCTTGCTCCTGTCGATACTTCACCGAAGATGACGTCTTCCGCCACGCGCCCCCCAAGGAGACCAACGATTTTATCTTCGAGTTCAGGTTTCGTCATGAAGTAACGATCTTCTTTCGGAAGCATGACGACGTATCCGCCAGCATTTCCACGTGGGACGATTGTCACTTTGTGTACTTCGTCTGCGTTCTCAAGTTCAATCCCGATAATCGTATGACCCGCCTCATGATAGGCGACGATTTGGCGTTCTTTCTCCGAGATGACGCGGCTCTTCTTAGAAGGACCAGCGATGACACGGTCAATCGCTTCCTCGACATCCACGACCGAGACCGCTGAACGGTCAGACCGGGCTGCGACGAGCGCTGCTTCGTTCAACAAGTTTTCAAGGTCAGCACCTGAGAATCCAGGCGTCCGCTGCGCGATCGACTTCAAGTCAACTGTCGAATCGAGCGGTTTGTTACGGGCGTGAACTTTGAGTACTGCTTCACGGCCTTTAACATCCGGGCGGTCAACCGTGATTTGACGGTCGAATCGACCTGGACGAAGAAGGGCCGGGTCAAGAATGTCCGGACGGTTCGTCGCGGCAATCATGATGATTCCTTCGTTGTCACTAAATCCATCCATCTCGACGAGAAGTTGGTTGAGCGTTTGCTCACGCTCGTCGTGGCCACCACCAAGACCGGCACCACGCTGGCGTCCGACCGCATCGATCTCATCGATGAAGATGATACACGGTGCGTTCTTTTTCGCATTCTCGAACAAGTCGCGGACACGCGACGCCCCGACACCGACGAACATTTCGACGAAGTCAGAACCTGAGATCGAGAAGAACGGTACACCGGCTTCTCCTGCAGCTGCACGAGCGAGTAACGTCTTACCTGTTCCCGGAGGACCGACGAGCAAGACGCCTTTCGGAATCCGCGCTCCAAGTCGCGAGAACTTGCGAGGGTCTTTCAAGAATTCGACGACTTCGATGAGTTCTTGTTTCTCCTCATCCGCCCCGGCAACGTCATCAAACGTTACACGACGTTTTTCTTGGTCGTAGAGTTTCGCCTTCGATTTCCCGAAGTTCATCACACGACCGCCACCACCGCCGCCTTGGGCTTGGTTGAGCAAGAAGAAGAACAAGATGAAGATGATGATGAACGGTAAGATCGCGAATACGATGCTAAACCAGCTACCACTCGACTCTGATTCTTCGATTTGAATGTCGGTATTCGCACGAAGTTGCGAGAGTACTTCGGCGTATTCGGCCTCGTTGGCCGGGATATTCGTTTCATAACGCTGGTCTTCATCTCCTGTAAGGTCACCTGTAATTGAGATGGCTCCCGGGATTTCCTGTACGGTTGCCGTTTCGATCCGATCGTCTTCCACATATTCTAAGAACTTCGAATAAGAGAGCGTTTCGCTCTGGCTACTCGGGTTCTGTAAATATTGAAGGAACAAGATCAAGGCCAGGAAAATCACACCGAACACTAAGGTGTTTTTCACTGCACGATTCATTCTCTGCCTCCTATTCCGAGAAACGATGTTCTCGCCCATTCAGTATATGTGTATACTTTGGGGTATTTCTTTTATCTTAACACGTCACATTTTCAAAAGAAAAACGTTAGCCCCCGTAAACACTCGGCTTGAGCACACCGACGTAAGGAAGGTTACGATATTTCTCTTCGTAATCGAGACCGTAGCCGACGACAAACTCGTGCGGAATCACGAACCCGCTATAGTCTGCCGATAGACCGTTCTTGCGACCCGTCGGTTTATCGAGCAACGTGACGATCTTCACCGACTTGGCTTTCCGATATTTGAGGAGATCGACGAGATAGCCGAGCGTGAGCCCGCTATCAATGATATCTTCTACAATCAGGATGTCTCGTCCTTCTACAGACGTGTTTAAATCTTTCTCGATTTTCACTTCACCTGTCGATGACGTTCCACCGTGATACGTCGATACGTCCATGAAGTCCATCTCTAAATGGATGTCCATCTCCTTGACGAGGTCCGACATGAACGGCATCGCGCCTTTCAATACGCAAACGAGAAGCGGAAACTCTTCTTTATATTCTTCGCTGAGCGTTGTTGCGAGTTCTTTCACCTTTACTTGAATCTCTTCACTTGAAATAAGCACCTTTTCCATATCGTTCATTAATGACATCTTGAAATCCTCCTCTTTCTAATCCGACACAATCATCATTTTACCATTAATCGTGGGCAAATCGCATCTGACTTATCCGGAAAATCCGAAACTCTTACTCCTACTATAGCGACAATCCTCCCTGTCGCGTCAACTACTAAGGGGACAAACGGACGATTTTCACGACGAATTTTCGCATCGATCAAGATTCGGGCGACTTTTTTCGTCCCGATCGAGAGTTTCATCACATCCCCTGGTCGGACGGAGCGGACGGTCAACGGGAACGTGAGCGCCTCGAGCGGGATCCCATCCTTGCCTGTGACGACTTCAAGTGAGAGCCCGCGGTCGCCAAAAGACGCCTGGACCGGGAGGCTCGAGATCACTCGGTCACCCGGTGCTTCAGTCAGCACTGGATCGGTATGTGGGACGAGGCTGATCACCCCATCATACTTTTGTAATCGAGAGCCGCCTTCAAGGTCGTAACGGCCCGTCCCTTTTGGACTGTCCAGAAGCCGACTGATCCCTTCGCCCATCTCGACACCATATCTAGCCGATAAGAGTCGGCCGAGTACGTATCGTTCGGGCCCGTTCAAACTGGCCACGTCTTCAAGTTTCACATGAAACGTTTTCATATCACAACGGACGTAGCGCACCATCCACTTCCCGACGTCGTCGTAGCGCTTATGCCAAATCTCACGCTGTCGACGGGCCGCCTGACCGACGTCTTGAACCACGTTCGGCCAAACATCGAGCAGCCGCGGGATGATGTGGTGTCTGATCTTGTTGCGCAAGTAATCCGTCTGCTCATTCGTCGCGTCTTCTCGCCAGACGAGTCCGTTCGCTGACGCATACGCCAAGAGCTGTCGTTTTGTTTCCGTCAGCAACGGACGAACAATCGTCCCTCCGGCGAACGGTCGACGTTCCGGGATCCCAGTCACTTCGACGACGTTTCGATGAAGCTGGATGAGTACCGTTTCGAGCTCGTCATCGCCGTGATGAGCCGTCATCAGTTCGGTATACCCGTCTTCACGCATGACCGTTTCAAAAAATGCATACCGCGCCGCCCGATAGACGGCTTGTGATCCCCCGTCCGGAAACGCAAGACGCTTCCCGTGAAACGGCACACCGTACGCTTTCGCCAACTGTCTCACGAACTCGAACTCTTCATCGGACTCGGGCCTAAGTCCATGATGGACGTGGGCGATCCCGACGTCAGCACCGCTTCTCACGACGCGGTCTAACAAGACGATTGAATCCACCCCACCCGATACGGCCATCAGCACTTTCGTCATCGTCGCTCCTCCTTGGTATAACAAAAGAAGCCATCTCAACTTGAGATGGCTTCTTTTCGCTTAGGTAAGTGACCCGTACGGGATTCGAACCCGTGTTACCGCCGTGAAAGGGCGGTGTCTTAACCGCTTGACCAACGGGCCTAAATAAAATGGTAGCGGCGGAGGGAGTCGAACCCACGACCTCACGGGTATGAACCGTACGCTCTAGCCAGCTGAGCTACACCGCCATGTTATTGTGTTGTGTCCTAAGCACATTTTCTATAATAACCAGTAGCCACGTCCGTGTCAATTCTTTTTTAAAACTTTTTTCACAAAAAATCGTGTATAGTGCCATTTCATACACTATACACGATTTTCGGTTGATTGTGCATCACGCTTCCGACGGAGCCGGGCGATATTTTTTCTTCCAAGCGATGCGGAAATATCCCCAGAGCAAGAAGAAGCAACCGACCGACACGAGCGCCAAGTATAGAATCGCCCCTTGTAAATAACTGAGCCCGTCCGCCGACAAAATCTCTTTATAGCCGGCCACCGTATACGTCATTGGAAGTAACGCGTTGAACGGCTGCAAGGCACGTGGAATCAATTCAAGCGGGAACGTCCCGGCCGACGTCGTCAATTGAAGAATCAATAAGACGATGGCAACGAACCGTCCCGGGTTCCCGAGCGTCGTGACGAGCAACTGAACAATCAATAAGAACGTAATACTGACGAGCCAGCTGAAACCGAAGAAGCGAAGCGGTGACTCGACCTCGAGTCCGAGCAAAGTCATCATCGCCACGTTTAAGACGAGCGCCTGAACAAAACCGACGACGATTAATACGCCCGATTTCGATAACAACCAAGATAAACTCCGCTTCGGTTTGCCAGCCGGATCATAGAGCGGATAGACGATTGACAACAAGAGCGCCCCGACAAAGAGACCGAGCGACATGAAGTATGGTGCAAATCCTGTCCCGTAGTTCGGTACGTGATGAATCGAGTCGTTCACGATTTGAATCGGCCCCGCCATCATTTCAACGTTCTCATCGCGGATGTCGACGTCAGCCGCTTCCGCACCCGAGAGTAAGGCGTCACGAAGTTTTCCGTTACCGGACTCTAGTTCAGTCAGACCTTCCGCCAGGTCCAAACTTCCAGAACCGAGCGCTTGACCTCCTTCGGCCAGACGAGATGCCCCTTCAGCGAGGGTACCCGTTCCTTGACCGGCCGTTTTGACCCCGTTGGCGAGTTTCGTACTTCCTTCAGATAAGGCGAGCGTGGCGTCAGCCAATTGATCACTCCCCGACGCCAGTTCCGTCGTCCCGTCATGAAGCGTCGTCACGCCTTCGTTCAATTGAATGCTTGCCGATGCAAGTTCACCCGAACGATCCATCGCGGTTTTGATACCTTGCTCGATTTGACCTGACCCCTCGCTCAGCGCCGCGGCCCCGTTGACGAGCTGAGTCTGTCCGTCATTCAACGCAACCAATCCGGCCGCGAGTTCAGTGGCACCGGCTTCTGCTTGTCCCAACCCGTCCCCGAGTGTCGTTTGGCCTTCCGTGATACGAGACGCGCCCTCTGAAAGCGATGTGAATCCCGCTTCCGTTGCCTGCATGCCTGTAGACAACTCGGCGACGATGGCTTGTAACACGTCTGGCGTTGCGGGCGTGCCGGATTCGGCGAGCGCAGACAACTTGGCGATCAGTTGCTCTTGCTGGCCTAACAGCTCCGCTTTCATTTGGTCAATGCCAGCGGTGACACCTACCGTTCCTGCTACAAGTGCTTCGTTTCCGGCACTAGCCGCACCAAGCGCTTCTGCGAGTGTGTTCGAGCCGTTGACGAGCTGGCCGCTTCCGGCCTGTGCGTCCTCGAGTCCGGCTGCGAGTTCATGAATCCCAGCGTCAAGCTGTTGCGTCCCGCTATGCAACTCGCCTAACTTCGAAGAGAACGCGCTCGTTCCGTCGACGAGCTGAGTCGTACCGTCTTTTAGCACGGCGGCCCCGGCGTCGACACGATGGACACCGTCTGACAGCGTGGAACTCCCGGTTTGGATACGTTGGCTCCCGTCGACGAGATCAGCCGCCCCAGACTCAAGCGCACCGAGTCCGTCATCGAGCTTGGCTGCGCCGTCCGCTAGTTCCCGCTGTTTTGAAGCGAGCAGTTGCGAGCCGTCCGCTAGCTTAACGGCTCCTTCTTTAGCAGTCGTTGATCCGTCAGCAAGCTCCGTCGCACCGGTTGCGGCTTCATCTAATCCATCAGCCACGGTTTTCAATCCGTCCCGCATGGCGTTGACGTACTGTTTCGTCACTTCAGTCGACAGTCCGCCTTTCACTTGCTCCATCGCCGAACCTCCGATTTGAGCGGCGAGGAAGTTATACGACTCGTTCGCGATGTACCGAAGTTCTAATTGCTCAGGGTCAGCGGACAGCGCGCTCGTCGCTTTCTCCGAAAAGTCATCCGGGATTTCGATCGCCATGTAAAAGGCGTGATCTTGTAACCCGGCGTCCGCTTCCGCTTTCGACACTTCGACGAATCGGAACGCTTCCGAGGTCGTCAACTTATCGACGAGTTCGTCACCGACAGCGAGTTCCTCCCCTTCAAACGTGGCCCCTTGATCTTCATTGACGATCGCGACGGGCAAATCTTTCATTTGGCCGTAAGGATCCCAAAATGCCCACAAGAACATGCCCGCATACATGAGCGGCACGAGCGCGACCGCGAGAATCGGAATCCATACCCGCGGATTTTTACCGATGCTCTGCCATTCTGCTTTCCACAACTTCCATCCGTTCATTTGTTTCTCCACCTTTACTTATAAAACATAACTATTTTTCATGTTCCCTATTGTGCTCGCTCCATCGAAAAATTGCAACCCTTTTTAGTTATTTTTCATAACAAAAAAGCGTCGACAATTGTCGCGCCATGAAAAAAAGCCACGGACCGGTGTCCGTGGCGTTATCGTTACGAGTAGAAGCTGATGGTTTACGAAGGGTTACCCGCGCTTGGCTCCACGTCCACCGCGTTTTGAATCAGTTTGACGCTTCAACGTTGTAAGGCGTTCGTCGCTATCTTTCAAGAACTTGGTCATCAACGTATCAAACGTTTCTGGCTCACGACGTACTTCACGACGCGCGCCGCCACCGCCACGGGGACCGCCGCCACCGCGTGGGCCACCGCCGCCGCGTGGGCCTTGACCAGGACCACCTGGACGTGGACCGCCCGGACGTGGGCCACCTTGACCAGGGCCGCCCGAACTAGGGCCCCGTGAGAAGCGTTCGCCGGCTGGACGTTCTGGGCGTTCGCTAACAGGACGATCGACAGTTTTTTTGATAGACAACCCGATTTTGCCATCACTTTCGATGTTCAAGATTTTGACTGTGACTTCTTGACCGACCGTTAGGACTTCATTGATGTCTTTGACATAAGAATCTGCCACTTCACTGATGTGCACCAAACCCGTTTTTCCATTCGGGAGCTCTACGAACGCTCCGAAATGCGTAATCCCTGTAACCTTACCTTGTACCTTGCTTCCTACTTCAATTGACATAAAATAATGTACTCCTTTTTTTGAATGATTCCCTACAATTATACGAGTCGATTCGTCAACGGTCAACGAACCTACTTATTCCTCTGGTGAGAAGTAAAAAATAATCTCGCCATCTTTCGAGAACAACAGCTCGTTGCGTGCAAGATTGGCGATGTATTCTTCGTCTTGTAAACGTTCAACCTGCTCTTTTAGCTCCGCTTGTTCTTCCTTCGTTTCACGAAGCTCGACACGAGCCTCGTCTTGCTTTAGCTCTTGATCCGCTACATATCCGACCTTTGAGAAATAGCTCTGACCGATGAAGACAATCAACAACAAAAAGACAAGTGAGGCCACGGCTAGGCGGCGTCGAAGATGGATACGTCGCCGGCTCTGTTCTTTTTCCAGCTGTTCTCTCCGTTCGTCGAGAGCCCGAATCCGCTGTTTGCGTTCCATCGGGTTACGTCCATTCATCGAATCACCTTCCTCTTGACCTATTATATTCAGTATACCTTTTTTTTATGCTTCCGTACCACTGTTCACCTTTTCTTCTTTGATCAACCGGTACATTTCTTTCGCATCCTCTTTCCGGGCATGCTCGGCAATTGAATCGATAATGACCGTCACCAGCTTATTCCCGAATCGGATTTGGAGCTCATCACCGGCCTTGACGTCCGTACTGGCCTTGGCGACTTGGCCATTCAAGCGGATACGGCCTTGATCGGCCACTTCCTTCGCTAACGTCCGTCGTTTGATCAAGCGCGACACTTTCAAAAATTTATCTAGTCTCATAATCCCTTCTCCTTCGCTTCATCCCAAAGCCGATCCATCTGTTCGAGCGTCATGTCGCTGAGCGATCCGTTCGCTTCGATATATTCAAATCGTCTCTTGAATTTTTGATTGGTCCGTTCAAGTGCTTGCTCCGCGTTCAACCCGAAATAACGGGCTACGTTGACGACTGAGAACAGTACGTCCCCTAGTTCTTGTTCATCTTCGGGACTTTCTCGCCACTCTTGTAACTCTTCTTCGAGCTTCTCGAACGCTCCGGTTACGTCATCCCACTCGAACCCGACTTGAGCCGCTTTCTTTTGGAGTTGCTCGGCACGCATTAACCCCGGTTGGGTCATGAGCACACCATCAAGCTGCGAATGTTTATTTTCCCCTTTTTCGTCTTGTTTAATCGCATTCCAGTTCGAAACCACGTCGTCGGCGTCTGCGACCGTCACGTCACCGAAGACGTGCGGATGGCGACGGACCATTTTTGTGCTGATCGCGCCGATCACGTCACGAATATCAAAGTACCCTTCATCGGCCCCGATTTGCGCGTGAAGCATGACTTGGAGCAAGACGTCTCCGAGTTCTTCGATCATCGCATCATCGTCCTCTTCGTCGATCGCCTCGATCAACTCATACGCCTCTTCGAGTAAATATTTCCGCAGTGATGCGTGCGTCTGTTTTCGGTCCCACGGGCAGCCGTTCGGACCGCGGAGTGTCGCGATGATGTCTGTCAACGTCGCAAACTCCCGCGCGAGGTGCGTCTCGTCAGTGAGTGGCGGGACATAGAGCGTCGTCAAATTGTCGACTTCAGCGACCCGGTCCATCTCGTAGAGCGGAACTTCGGAAATTCGCTCTCGTTTCGTCCCGGCCGCCGTGACAAGCTTGACAAGATGTTCGTCCGGATAACGTTCCATCAATTGTACTTTCACATCCCCGGCCACAAACCCGTCGTACACTTGACCGATTAAGACGTGCTGCGTGACTTGGAGCCGTTCAACGTCGAGTGCGGTCGCATCGAGCAGTTGAAATCCATTGATCGGATCAATCTGGAGCGCTTGAAACATGGCGTCCAAAAAGCTCTGTCCGCCGAGGAACGTCACGTCCGCCCCTTGTTCGACGAGCAGTTCGACCGTCCGCTCGGCGACGAACGGATGGCCCGGGACCGCATACGTAATCGCCAGTTCGTCGCTCTTATCGAGCAACGTCTCAACGATTTGTTTATAGACGTCCTCAAATGTATCGTTTGATTCATAAATGTGGTCGAACGATTCAAAATGAACCCCTTCCGCCTCGAGCTCTTTGACGACCGGATGTTCTTTCGTGCGCAACCAGACGAGCGGTTGCTGTTTCAAATGACGATATACCCCGAGCGGAAGTTGCTCGAGTTCGCCGGAGCCGAGTCCGACGACGGTAATTCCATAACTCATATTAGGTCTCCTTTTTATCAATCAAATTGATGAGTCGATTTCCAAACGGGATCATCTCCCATTCTTCGATCGTCAGCACCTGTTCCCTGACCGCTCGCCAGACGTACAAAGCGCCGCCGCACACCACCATCAAACCGAGCCAACCGAGTGCGTTGACGCGGTTTGATGGTGACTCAGACGCTAACGCGTTCAAACCGAGCAAGACGATCCCCATGGGCAGGACGGTCTTTAAAAGCAGTCCGTAATGGTGCAATCGAAACGTACCGAGCGGAATGTTCTGATCGAGCCGATTAAAATTAAAGGCTGCCATCGCTAAAAATGCGAGCGACGTACCGACTGCCGCCCCGTCAATCCCATAACGCGGAACGAGCAGCAAATTGATCACAAACTTTACAATCATGGCAAACAGCATACCAAAGGCGGCCGTCCGCTCTTTGTCGATCGCTTGAAGGCACGTCATACTCGCGACTGCGAGCGAGGCCGCGAACGTACTTGTCGACAACAATACAAGCGCTCCTGTACCGTCAGCGTTTTCAAACAACGCGACGTTCAAAGGCCACATGACGCCCATCAGCCCGATCGTTGCAGCCGCAGCGACCGTGGTCGTCACTCGAATCATCGAACTGAGGCCCGTTGCCGTCGCCGTGAGTCGCCCGGCCCGGTAATGGCGGACTAAGTTCGGCACGTTCGCCATCCCGAGTGCCGTCGTGAAGAGGATCGCAAACTGCACGAGCGGATAGCCACGGTCGAACACGCCTTTACTCACTTTGGCCGAATAATCGCCGCCCATCAAATTGACGATCGTGAATGAATCGACGAGTTGCATCCAAAGAATACCGAGCGACGCAAATCCGACCGCAAGCCCGCTCGTCAAGAGAACACGCAGTACGGCGCGTAGCGTTGTGGCACGGACCGCGACGATTCGGAACCCTTTCGCCCAAATCGACAAGACGACGACGGCGACACTCCCGCCGACTAACGTCGCCGCATAGGCATAGCGACTGAGTTCATATGCGTCACGCCCGAAGTGGACACCGACGAGCAATGAGACGAGCAACACCGCGACCCGAATCAAGTTTTCAAGCACTTGCGACAGCGCGCTCGGTCGCAAGTCATCAATTGATTGAAATGACCCGCGTAGCACCGCAAGCGCAGGCATCAACAAGTAGCTGAGACTGATGACCCGGAGCGTCGTCGCCAGTTCGGGGTCACCGAGCAAGCGCGCGATGACAGGCGCAAGCGCGAACATCGCGACCACAAGGCCGACAGCGAGGCCGAGGAGCGCATAAAAACTGCCCCATAATATTTCTAACTTCTGCCTTGGACCTTGTGCCCCGACCCCGATTTTGGCAATCACGACCGGCATCGCGTAAATCCCGAGCGAGGCGACGATCGCCGCAAACGGATATACCGTCTGGTAAGCGTATAACCCAAAATCACCGGCAATGTTTTGATACGGGACCCGATAGGCAAAACTAATAAATTTTGAAATGTATCCTGCGAGCGCAAATAAGACGACGCCCGTCGCAAACTTACTTGGCGTCCGCATGGACCACCAACCGCTTCACGAGTTCCTCAAGGACCGTGTCGGCATCGTTCAACAGCTCGACAACCGGCATACGTCCGCTGAGTGACAGCTTGAGCGCCCCGTTGTCTTGCCCGACTCCGAGTTTCCGTCCGAGCGGCATCGTCCATTCCATGAACGACGGCACATCGAGTGCCGTCGTCGATTCCATCGATAACACGATGTCGATCCGCTCTGGTGACTGTTTGATCCGTGTCACTTTCGCCAGCTCCCCGTAAATGCGCAGACGCGTCAGTTGGATGAGCAACGCGACCGGTTCCGGGAATTCTCCGAACCGTTCGATCAGCTCGTCTTGAAGCGCGAACAGTGCTTCTGGTGTATCGACATATTTGAACCGCTTATACATCTCGATCTTCAGTTCGCTGTCCGACAAGTAATCGTCCGGAATGTAGGCATCCGCTTGGAACGTGACTTCCGGTTTGAAGACGACTTGTTTCGCTTGGCCGCGCATGCGGTCTTTCCGCTCTTCGATCGCTTCTGACAACATCTGTGAATACAGATCGAACCCGACCGAGTCGATGAACCCGGACTGTTGGGCACCGAGCAGGTTGCCGGCCCCACGAATCGATAAATCACGCATCGCGATCTTAAACCCGCTGCCGAGCTCGGTGAACTCTTTGATCGCTTGCAGGCGGCTCTCCGCAACTTCGGTCAACCGCTTGTCTTTCCGATACGTGAAGTACGCATACGCGATCCGGTTCGATCGGCCGACGCGTCCTCGAAGCTGATACAGCTGCGACAGACCCATCTTATCGGCGTCGTGCACGATGAGCGTGTTCACGTTCGGGATGTCGATGCCGGTCTCGATAATCGTCGTCGAGACGAGGACGTCGGCTTCTCCTTCAAGAAAACTGATGAGCTGACTTTCAAGCTCGGTTTCGGTCATCCGGCCGTGCGCCGTCGCGATACGGGCATCCGGCAACAGCGCCCGAATCTCTTCGGCTTTCCGCTCGATCCCTTCGACTCGGTTATATAAGAAGAACGCTTGGCCGCCACGGGCGAGTTCGCGCTCGAGCGCTTCTCGCAACACGATGCCGTCGTATTCCATGACGTACGTCTGAACCGGATAACGGTTCTCCGGCGGTGTCTCGAGGACAGATAAATCACGGATTCCGATCATCGACATATGAAGCGTCCGCGGAATCGGTGTCGCCGTAAGCGTCAAGACGTCGATGTTCGTCTTCAGCTGTTTCAGGCGCTCTTTATGCTTGACCCCGAACCGCTGTTCTTCATCGATGATGACAAGGCCAAGATCGGCGAACGTCACGTCTTTCGACAGCACGCGGTGCGTCCCGACGACGACGTCGATCGTTCCCTCTTTCAGTCCTTTTTTCGTCGCCGCCAGCTCACTCTTCGAACGGAAACGACTCATGACCGAGACGTTGATCGGGAATTCACTGAACCGTTCGAGCATCGTCTCATAATGTTGCTGCGCGAGCACCGTTGTCGGCACGAGGAATGCGACTTGTTTGCCCGCGAGAACGGATTTGAACGCCGCCCGGATCGCGACTTCGGTCTTGCCATATCCGACGTCACCGCAAAGCAGGCGATCCATCGGGCGCGACCGTTCCATATCCGCCTTGATCTCGGCGATCGACCGAACTTGGTCTTCCGTCTCGGCGTACGGGAAGGTCGATTCGAACTGGCTCATCTCGTCATCGTCCGCCGGGAAGGCGAAGCCGACCGATGCCTCTCGGGCCGCATAAAGTTTGATCAACTCGTCGGCAATGTCTTCGACCGACTTGGCGACTTTTGATTTGACCTTCTTCCATTCCGTCCCGCCGAGTTTATAAATCTTCGGCTCTTTCCCTTCGGCCCCGACGTACTTTTGGACGAGGTCGATTTGATCGACCGGCACGTAAAGCGCGTCATCCCCGGCGTACACGAGATGGAGGTAGTCTTGATGGATCCCGCCGACTTCGATCGTTTTGATACCTAAGTATTTCCCGATTCCGTGATGGATATGAACGACATGATCATTCGGCTTCAGCTCTTGATAACTCTTGATCCGTTCGGCGTTCGTCAAATTCTTCGTCTGCCGTTTCCGTTTCGTGACCCGCTTGAACAGCTCCGTTTCCGAGACGACGACGAGGCGGCTCGTCGATAACTCGAACCCTCCTTCGACCTGTCCGATCATGACGTGGACATGGCGTGGCAACAGCTCCCCGTCAACGTTTGTGAACGTGGACGGGATCCCGTAGTCTTCCAGGAGCGCCACGACTTTGTCTGCCCGCATTTGATCCCCGGCGAGGAAAACGATCCGGTGATCACTTTGTTGCCACCGCTCGACCTCTTGCTTCAACAAGTGCATCTGTCCGTGGAAGGCAGGGAGCGGGCGGCAACTGAGATGGACCGTATTCGTCTCCGGGATCCCCGAACGCCGTGATGGCAGCAACGAGAACGCGACTTGTTTCAAGCTTCGGAACACTTTGTGCATCGGCACGGCGAGGGTATAGTTGCTGACCGACTCCCCGCGTTCGATCAGTGACGAGAACCATTCGGCCTCTTCACGGTCTTGCACGTCCGCCGCGTCCTCGATGCGTGCCACTTCGTCCAACATGAGGACCGAATCAGCACCCACATAGTCAAGCAGCGTCGACGTATAAAGTAGCGGCGTATACTTCCCGAGCTTCTCCGGCACATCACCGCGCCCGAACTGTTCGATGTCGCGGGCGATACCTGATTCAAGCGCTTGTCGAATCGTCTCGGTTTCAATCAGCTCGAGCGTCCTTTCGTATTGCCGTTCGAGCGCTTGTCCGGCTTTCTTCAACTGTTCGACCGATGCGACGAACTCGGTCGCCGGCGTGATGACCGCTTCCGAAACGACACCTAACGACCGTTGCGTCTCCGCATCGAACGTGAAGACGGAATCGACTTCCGTGTCGAACAAATCAATTCGATACGGTCTCGCTTCCGTGAGCGGATAGACGTCAAGAATACTGCCGCGGACCGAAAACTCACCTGGCGCCGTAACCGTGGCCGTCCGCTCGTAACCAAGTTCAATCAGTGTTGAGGCAAACGGCTTTAAATCAAGCTCTTGCCCTGGTTTGATCGTCCGATGACTCGCCAGCCAATCGGTCGGACTCGGCACGAAACGACGCAAGCCACCGAGCGGTACGACAAGGACGCCTCCCTCTTCGGTCAGGAGGCGTGTTCTGGCTTCGATTCGCGCGGCGAGGAGCTCGGGACTGGATGTGAGCGACAGTTCCCCGGCGAGCGTCTCGTCAATCGGATAGAGCAACGTCTTGCTCGGTCCGACAAGTGGCTCAAGCTGGTCGAACATCTTTTGGGCTTGGTACATGTTATGGGTGACGACAACGAGACGGCGTGTCGACTGTTTCGCCAAACCGGCCAAAACGAGCGCTTTGGCACTTGTCGTCAATCCCGTGACGAGTTGACGGTCGACTTTAGGCAACCGGTCTCGAATCACGTTCGTCTCCGGCAGTGTCACCATAAATCTCTCTAAAGCGTTCATTTGTTTTCCTCCACCTTATACGACAAAAAAGGGTGCTGTGACCCTTTAGTTATATCGATTCATGAGCGCGACCCAGTCCGTGTCCACAAAATCTGTTGCGGCGGCCACGGCTTGGTCGAGCGTATCGTTCAATTCGGACATATCTTCTTTTCGATAACTCATCAGTACCCAATCAACAACTTTGATCGGGTGCGGCGGACGTCCAACGCCAAGCTTAAGCCGTTTAAAATCCATCGTCCCTAGATGCTGAATCAATGACTTGATGCCATTATGTCCACCGGCACTCCCTTTCGGACGCAGGCGGAGTTTACCTGGGACCATGTCTAAATCATCATAGATGACGAGTAAATCGTCGATATCGATTTTATAGTAATCGAGAATCGGACGGACCGCTTCACCTGATAGATTCATGTACGTGAGCGGTTTGACGAGGACGACCCGCTCTCCATTGATTCTTCCCGTTCCAATGACTGCTTTAAACTTGGCTTCGTCAAGCGTGATCCCGTGCTTGTCCGCTAACCGATCAATTGCTAAAAACCCGATATTATGACGGGTCATTCCATATTTCTTGCCCGGATTCCCGAGACCGACGATACATTTCATCATGTTCCTCCTGAACAAAAAAGCCCAAAGGCGAACGCCTTCGGGCCTCGTTTTTTTAATCGAACAGCGTGCTCACCGATTTGTGCTCGTGGACACGCATGATCGCTTCCCCAAGCAAACGGGCAACCGACATCTGCTTGATTTTGCTCGAGCACTCGCGACCAGTCAAATCGATCGTGTTGAGGACGACGAGTTCTTTGATTGACGAGTTGTCGATTCGCTCCATTGCCGGGCCAGACAGAACCGGATGGGTACATGAAGCGTATACTTCTTTTGCTCCCGCTTGGACGATTGCGTCTGCTGCGAGCGTGATCGTACCGGCTGTGTCGATGATATCATCGATCAAGATGGCTGTTTTGCCTTCAACGCTGCCAACGATGTTCATGACTTCGGCCACGTTCGCTTCCGGGCGTCGTTTGTCGATGATGGCGATTGGCGCTTTCAAACGTTCTGCGAGCTTCCGGGCGCGCGTGACACCGCCGTGATCTGGTGAGACGACGACGATATCTTTTGCTTTGAACTCATCTGTCTCAAAATACGTCGAGATGAGCGGAACGCCTAACAATTGGTCTACTGGAATATTGAAGAAACCTTGGATCTGAGCGGCGTGCAAGTCCATCGTGATGACGCGTGTCGCTCCGGCTACCGTAAGCAGATCGGCAACGAGTTTCGCTGTGATCGGCTCACGCGACCGTGCTTTACGGTCTTGGCGTGCGTAACCATAGTACGGGATGACGACGTTGATCGTGCGAACCGAGGCCCGTTTCAGCGCATCGATCATCACGAGCAGTTCCATGAGCGTTTCATTCACTGGTGAGCTCGTCGATTGGATGATGTACACATCGTCGCCTCGGACGCTCTCCTCGATATTGATGTAAAGTTCTCCGTCGCTAAACCGCTTCACTTGGCAGTCACTGAGTGGGACACCGATTTCTTTGGCAATTTCTTCAGCTAACGGGCGGTTCGAGTTTAAGCTAAATAGGCGAATTTCACGTTCATATACAGTAGACATGTTTAGGATTCTCCTCCATCGTTTTCCATAGTAATAGGCAGCAACTTAGCGTTTCGTGTAACCTTCTTTGTTCGTTTGACGCTCGCGCGCAATCGCGAGAGCTTCTTCAGGGACATCGTTTGTAATCGTTGAACCGGCAGCGACGATCGCGCCTTTCCCGACTGTCACCGGGGCAATCAAGTTGACGTTGCATCCGACAAACGCGTCTGCTTCAACGACCGTCTCAAACTTATTCTTACCATCATAGTTGACCGTGATCGATCCACATCCGAGATTGACACGTTCACCGATCGAGGCATCTCCGATATAGCTGAGATGCGATGCTTTCGCACCGTCCCCGAACGTTGATTTTTTGATTTCCACGAAATTGCCGACGCGCGTATTGGCGCCAAGGACTGCTTGTTGACGAAGGTGGGCGAACGGCCCAACTTGCGCATGACTTCCGACACGGCTATCACTGAGTACCGATTGACGAACGGTCGCACCGTCTTCAATCACACTGTTGCGGATGTCCGAGTTCGGTCCGATCACGCACTCCGAACCGATGACTGTCTTGCCAAGAATGACTGTCCCTGGGTAGATGATCGTATCTGATCCGATGACGGCGTCCGGCGAAATGTATGTCGAGGCCGGGTCCATGAAGGTTACGCCTTCGCGCATAAGGCGTTCGTTCGTCCGCTTGCGCATGAGTGTTTCAGCCTGCGCGAGAGCGACACGATCGTTGACACCGATCGTCTCGCCGAACGTCGGCGCGGTATGGGCCGCGACAACTTCGCCTGCTTCTTTCGCAATCGCGATGACGTCTGGCAAGTAATACTCACCTTGAACGTTATCGTTACCGACTTGTTTGAGGGCATCAAACAATAATTCGTTGTCAAACACGTAAGTTCCCGTATTGATTTCAAGAATCGCTTGCTCTGCAGCAGAGGCGTCTTTATGTTCGACGACTTTCGTCACGTTACCGTCTTCTCCACGGATGACACGACCATAACCGGTCGCATCGTCAGCGATCGCCGTCAGTACCGTTACTTTCGCTTGCTGCGCCTCATGATGGGCAAGGAGCGCCTCCAACGTTTCCGCTGTGAGAAGTGGTGTGTCACCACAGACGACAAGCGTCGCACCTGATTTACCAGCGAGCTCAGCTTCTGCCATTTGAACCGCATGGCCCGTTCCAAGTTGCTGTTCTTGGACCGCGTACTCGACGCGCGAGCCTAACGTCTCTTGTACCGCTTCAGCCCCGTGACCGACGATGACGATTTGACGACTGACTCCGATTTTGTCGAGTTGGTCGACGACATGTTCGACCATCGGTTTTCCGAGGACCGGATGAAGCACTTTATAGAGCTTAGACTTCATACGCGTCCCTTTACCTGCTGCCAAAATGACTGCAAAACGATCCATTCTTGATTCGCCCCTATCTTAATCGACTGTTTTTATTCAATCGTTCGGTTTTTTCTATATTTAAATCCTGAATACACCGTTTCTACTATATCGAAACCGTGACGCGGTTTCAACCGTTGTAACCATTCGTAACCAATCAAACGCAAAAAGGCAGCGGAAGGGTCCCCATCCGCTGTCGAGTCATTATTCGTTTATACCGTTGTATGATTCCTGTGCTTCGTAAGTGGAAACATCGACCGTGCCGTAGGCTTCGAGCACAGCCGCCTCGACTTTTTGGCGCATATCTCCATTGATCGGGTGAGCGATGTCTCGGAAGATGCCTTCCGGCGTTCGTTTACTCGGCATCGCGACGAAGAGCCCGGTGCTTCCTTCGATGATTCGAAGGTCATGCACGACAAACTCTTGGTCGAGCGTGATTGAAGCGAGCGCCTTCATCCTACCTTCCGTCGTCACTTTGCGAATTTTTACGTCTGTGATCTGCATGTTTCGCATCCCCTTTTCTTCGTTGTCTATGCCATGGTGTACTTTCACTAAAAGGTTAAAGTGATTCAAGCGAACCGATTGACTCCGTATGACTGATATACCCTCTCATCATAAAACGAAATCAAATTTTTGCCAATCACTTTAAGAACTGTTCGACGTTACCGCGTGAAATTGTGACGAGTCCTTCATCTGCATCAACGTTCGTCAACTTCATCAAGCTGACGTACTCACTCACCATTTTCTTCTCGGCACCTTCGGCTTCCATCAAGACACCGACACCAGCTAGGTTTGCCTCGAACTCATTCAACAGGCTCATCATCCCACGGATCGTCCCGCCTGCTTTCATAAAGTCATCGATGAGCAAGACGTTTGCGCCTCGTGGCAAGCTTCGACGTGCGAGTGCCATCGTACGGATCGCTTTTGACGAGCCGGAAACGTAATTGATACTGACGGTCGACCCTTCCGTGACACGGCTGTCGGACCGGACGATGACGAACGGAACACCTAATTGCTCAGCGACCGCGTAGGCGAGCGGGATCCCTTTTGTCGCAATCGTCATGACGACGTCGACTTTACGGTCCGCAAACACCGAGGCGAAGATTTGTCCCATCGGTTTCACTTGACGCGGATTACCAAGCACGTCGGTTAAGTATAAATAGCCTCCCGGAAGCAGACGCTCCGGTTTCGACAGTTGATCGCACAAGCCATCGATCATCGATAGCGACTTGTCTTTGCTCCACCCTGGAATGAACATGACTCCCCCGGCCGCACCTGGGACGGTAATCAATTTTCCGGTACCGTCGTGGGCGAGCATTTCACTGACGATGACTAAATCTTCACTGATCGATGATTTAGCAGACTGATAGCGGCTCGAAAACATCGATAACGAGACGAGCTGATGTGGATGGTCAAGCATATAACGGGTCATATCGACGAGACGACCACTTCTACGAATTTTCATACGGATTCCCCTTCACTTTGTCAATAATAGACGAATGTTCTAAACAGAATATATCACTTTCATTCGTCTTTTTTCAATGTTTTTTACCGAGAATCCGAACGACGAACACTTCCGGACAAAATCCTTTCAGTCCGTTATAGACGCGGTGCGCTTTTTGCTCGTGCTCGATGAGCGCGAATACGGTCGGGCCGCTGCCGCTCATCAACACGCCATCAGCACCACAATGCAGCATCGTCTCTTTGATTTGACGGACTTCGGGATGCAGTTCAAGCGTGACGCCTTCAAGCGCGTTGCCGAGGTTCGCACAAATTCCGTCAAAGTCCCGTTCACGAATCGCTTTAACCATCGCCGCAGTGTTTGGATGGATGATTTTCTCCATCTGAACGGCTCGATACACGTCAGCCGTTGATACACCGAGCTTCGGCTTCGCCAATACGACATAGCACGGCGGCGGTGACGGAACCGCCTCTAATATCTCACCGCGGCCCCGGGCGATCGCGGTTCCACCCATCACACAAAACGAGACGTCTGAACCGACCGCGGCTCCGAGCTCTGCTAACTCCTCGAGCGTTAAACCGAGGTCGAACAGTTCATTCATTCCCCGAAGCGTCGCCGCAGCATCACTTGACCCTCCCGCGAGCCCTGCTGCGACCGGGATTTGTTTATCAAGGACGATTTCGACTCCTTCTGTGATGCCGAACCGCTTCCGCAACAGATCGGCCGCACGGTAAGCCAAGTTCCGATGATCGCTCGGGACATAGGCATGCTCAGACTGGATTCGAATCTCATCCGTATCAAGTACGGTCAATTCGAGCCGGTCGGACAAGTCCACCGTCGTCATCACCATTTCTACTTCATGATAGCCGTCCGTCCGCTTCCCGAGGACGTCTAGTGTCAAATTGATTTTTGCCGGCGCTTTCACACTGATCGTGCGCATATCGTTCACCCTTCCCAATGTATCTCCTGTTCGCCATTGTACCGTAAACGGACGCACAAAAAAAGAAGCAGCTGCCAATGCATCCGCCCCTCATTTATCGATCAATTACTGAATTCAATTTTAACTGTATCCGTTAGGACATCAGCGTAGCTATACGAGACACGTTCCACATTATGGTAGTCTTCATCCAACTTGACAACGAACACCGCAGGATACGTCTCAACGAGCGTTCCAAACCGAGTAACGACTTTCTTACGACCGCCGTTTGCTTTCAACGTCAATCGTTCTCCAACATGTGATTCGAGTTTTTGTCTGATTTCTTGCAACGTCTTTGGCATACGCTTCACCTCACTGTTACAAGTATAGCATATTCTAAAACGGAAATAAAGATTAAATATTATAGCGACTCCCTATCCGGTCGTCAACTATTTTTAAGTGGTAAAATTGTGTCTGCTAAGCGTGCAAACTCTTCAAGCGAAAGCGTTTCGCCTCGCCGTTTCGGGTCGATTCCCGCTTCATTCAAGAGACGTTCAAGGTCTACTTTTTTATCTTTGCCGAGATGATTCGTCAAGTTGTTCAAAATCGTTTTTCGACGTTGCGCGAAACTAGCGCGGGCGATTTCAAAGAAAAAGGCTTCGTCTTCGACATCGACGGCCGGGCGCGGCCGCATCTTGAGCGTGATCACGGCCGAGTCGACGTTTGGAGCCGGCATGAATACGCTTTTCGGTACGATAAAGCTTACACTCGCTTCCGCATAATACTGGATCGCGATTGATAACGAACCGTACGCTTTCGTGCCAGGTTTCGCCCCGATGCGCTCAGCCACCTCTTTTTGAATCATCATGACGAGCGAACGGAACTTGATCCGGCTCTCGAGCAAACGCATGATAATCGGCGTCGTCACATAATATGGCAAGTTGGCGACGACCGCGATATCATCGATTCCTTCATTCAAGAACTCACGTTCGACGATGCTGCGAATGTCGAGCTCGAGCGCGTCCCCATGAATGACGTGAACGTTCGGGTAAGGCGCCATCGTGTCTTCAAGGATCGGCAGAAGGCGTTGATCGATTTCAAGCGCGACCACTTTTTGCGCCCGCTTGGCCGATTGTTCCGTCAACGAGCCGATTCCCGGACCGATTTCGAGCACACCGCTCGCTTCACCTAGTTCTGCGGCGTCGACGATTTTATTTAATATATTCAAGTCGATTAAAAAGTTTTGTCCGAGCGACTTTTTGAATGAGAAGCCGTGACGTTGTAAAATCGCTTTTGTGCGATGAATCGTTGCAATGTCTTTCAATGATTTTCCTCCTCTAACTGAGCGAGCGCCCGCTCCCATTCTTCGATGGTCACACGCAACGCTTCGACTCGTTTCACAAATTGCTTGGCGTTCGGTTCCCCGATGCGGAGCAAAACACCTAGACGCTTGCGACGAGTTGCGGCGTCAGCCCCGCCGATCAAATCGGCCTCGAGCACCATCTGTCGTGTGACGAGCGGCTCGTCCGTCTCAACTCGCGTTTCATAAACCGCCTCGAGCACACGACGGATTGTCGCAGGTGTCGCGTGTTCGACGCCGATTTTCCCTCGTTTGTCTTTCGCCTCGGCCCGAGGGAGGTAGGCGTGTTTACAGCCCTTCACTTGCTCTTCGACGATGGCCCGGATCCGGTCGCCCGGATAGTCCGGGTCGGTCAAGATGATGACACCGCGTGTCTCCTGGGCACGTTTGATCCGTTCGATCGTCTGTTTTGACACGGCCGACCCGTTCGTTTCAATCGTGTCGACGTCGTACACTTCTTGAAGCCGGGTCGTATCATCGCGTCCTTCGACGACGATCACTTCTTGTATTTTCTCACGCATTGTCAGTTCCTTCTTTCTCTTCTTGCTTCGGGATCACCCAAATCGTCAGTGGCTTACGACCAAACGTGACCGCTTCCTCTTTCGTATCCATCATGATATCGATAATATTGCCTTTAATCGCGCTGCCTGTGTCGAGAGCGATCGCCATGCCAAACCCTTCGATATAGACACGGGTTCCGAGCGGAATGACGGCCGGGTCGACCGCAATGATCCGCATTCCTTCATACAGGATCGTATCCGTCACGTCATAGCCGCTGCGCGTCAGTACTCTGCCGTCATACGTCACGGTGTCTTCTGCGTTGTTCGTATAGGCGGTGGCCTCGACGAGGAGCTGTTTGGCTGATGTGAAGTCGAGGACATCGTCGGCCCGAGGCGTTTCCTCGATTTTGATTTCCGCTTCCTCGCGGAATGGACTTGTCGAGTCAACGGGCTCAGCCGGCGCTTCGGCTGCTTCAAACTCGGCTTCGCGCTCGGTTGCGACTTTCGTACCGACCTTAATGATTTGCGGTCGGACTGTCTGCACCATTTCGACGTCTGTCTCGGTCCGATTTGTAATTGTACCATTTTCAACTGTCAGTGCATACCGCGTCCGCTCTAGACCAGGGACGCCGACTTGTGACACTTCGGTCGTCCCGACTGTAAGTGTCGCATCCTCTTCTTCAATGATCTCAAACGGGATTAAGCGGTTCTCATATTGAACGACGTCTCGGCTCATGTTGACGGTGATCGTCATCCCATCACGCACTTCGGCCGTGAGCGCCGGAACGACCGTATCTTTATCTGAAATCTCAATTCGGGCTTCTCGTAACACCTCTTCCACGGTCGATGCCATCGTATGAACTTTCGTCGCATCATCGCCTATGATCAAATCAAGCGCCACGACCGGCTGATAGCGAATCGTCATTCCTGACGTGATCGGTGTTCTGACCGACGGATAGACATCATCGCCTTCTCGTACGCTCACACCGTATCGGAGCAGGACATCACCAACGGTCCGCTCACGGGTATCGATCGTTTCCATTTGGCCGTAACCGATCTGGAGCGACACCGTATGGGCCCGTTCGATATGAATGACACGCTCCGGCGGGATGTCCGCACTGAGCGCCGGCGTCACATAGTCGGCCTCATCGATCGTGATCCCGGCCTCGGCGAGCACTTCGATGACCGAATCAGCCTGTGTGTCGTGCTCAATCTTGACACCGTTATCGATAATCGTAATCTGCTCCGGCTGCATCATCATGTAGGCGAAGACGACAACGACAATGGCGCCTACACTTAACACGAAACGTCTCATCATCATGGAAGTCGGAACAGCCGTTTCGCATTGGCGGTCGTCGCCTCGGCGAGTGCTTCGTAAGGCATGCCGCGGAGCGCTGCAATCTCTTCAGCGACGTAAGTGACGTATGCCGGTTCGTTTCGTTTACCGCGGAACGGTGTCGGCGTCAAATAGGGGCAATCCGTCTCGACAAGAAGACGGTCGAGCGGTACCTGCTGCGCTACTTTCTTCGGCACTTTGGCGTTTTTGAACGTCACCGGTCCGCCGAGCGAGATATAAAAATTCAACTTCAAACAGCGCTCGAGCAGTTCGACAGACATGCTGTAACTATGAAACACGCCGCCGACAACTTCCGCGTGCTCTTCTTCTAGCAGATCGAGCACGTCCGCTGTCGCTTCGCGGTTATGGATGACGATCGGCATGTTCGTCCGCTTCGCGATCGCGATTTGCTGACGGAACACACGCTGCTGTACATCTTTCGGTGACTTGTCCCAATGGTAATCGAGGCCGATTTCCCCGAGTGCCATCACTTTAGGATGTGCCATAAGCGCTTCAATTCGGTCGAGTTCAGCTTCGGTGCAGTCGATCGCGTCGACCGGATGCCAGCCGACGATGGCGTAGACGTCCTCATACGCCTCGGCCAACTCAATGGCACGGTCAATCGTAGGTGTATCGAATCCGACGACGAGCATCGGCGAGACGCCGGCAGTGCGAGCACGCTCGATTGTCGCCTCGACATCTTCATTGAACTGCTCAGCGTTAATATGGGTGTGCGTATCAATCAACATGATGCATCCTCCTTCTTTAGACAAAGAGAGGGAGACCGAAGTCTCCCTCAAAATTATTTGACGATGGCCCCGTTCGGCATATTTTCTGAGACGGTGGCGAGTTCTAGCTTACCATCTTTATCGGCTGCTAAAATCATTCCTTGAGACAGTTCACCGCGGAGTTTGACCGGTTTCAAGTTGGCGACGACGATCACTTTTTTACCGACTAAGTCTTCCGGCGCATACCATTCGGCGATTCCCGAGACGATTTGTCGCGTTTCGCCGCCAAGGTCGACTTGAAGCTTTAATAGTTTTTTCGCTTTCTTGATCTTATCTGCTTCGACGATTTGCCCGACCCGAAACTCAACTTGGTCGAACACATCGATCGTGATTTCTGGACGGACGTCCTCATCTTCAGCTTCAGCCGGCGTTGCTTCCGCTTCGATGCGCGCTTGCGAAGCTTGACGCATCATCTCTTGAATCGCATCGACTTCTTCTTTCACGTCTCGACGTGGGAAGATCGGCGTTCCGTCCGTCACGACCGCTCCATCAAAGGCAGCGAACGTATCGAGCGCTTCCCATGACATGTCTTCGTCAACGAGTCCGAGCTGACGGAACATTTCTTTCGGCGCCCGTGTCATGAACGGTTGAATCATGATCGCGACATGGCGGAGTACGCCCGCGAGGTGTGTCATCACAGATGCAAGCTCATCACGCTTCGACTCATCTTTTACGAGCACCCATGGTTGTGTCTCATCGATATATTTATTGGCTCGGCTGACGAGTTGCCAAATACTTGCGAGGGCGACCGAGAACTCCATGTGCTCCATCGCTTCTTCTGTCTTGTTCGTCGTGTCGTTTACCATACGGAGAAGTTCCGCATCGAACGCCGTCACGTTCCCCGCATAAGCCGGTACGTTGCCATCGAAATACTTCTTGATCATGGCAACAGTCCGGTTGAGAAGATTCCCGAGGTCGTTCGCGAGATCAAAGTTCAAGCGATCGACGAACGCTTCCGGTGTGAACGTGCCGTCCGCACCGAATGGGACTTCACGGAGCAAGTAGTAGCGAAGCGAATCAAGGCCGTAGCGGTCGATGAGTGGAATCGGATCGACGACGTTCCCTTTCGACTTCGACATCTTACCGTCTTTCATGAGCAACCAGCCGTGCGCGAACACTTGCTTCGGTAACGGTAGGTCAAGCGCCATGAGCAGCGCCGGCCAAATGATCGTATGGAAACGAACGATTTCTTTCCCGACCAAGTGTACGTCTGCCGGCCAGTAACGATTGAACAATTCGTCGTTATCTGTCCCGTAGCCGAGCGCGGAGATATAGTTCGTGAGCGCGTCGACCCAGACGTATACGACGTGTTTCGGGTTCGACGGGACTTGTACGCCCCAGTCGAACGTCGTCCGCGAGACTGCCAAATCCTGAAGCCCCGGCTTCAAAAAGTTGTTGATCATTTCAGTTTTACGCGATTCCGGTAAAATGAAATCCGGATGTGACTCGAAGTACTCGATCAACCGGTCCGCATACTTGCTGAGGCGGAAGAAATAGCACTCTTCGCGCACGAGCTCCACCGGATGGCCGCTGTCAGGACTTTTTCCATCAACGAGTTGTGATTCTGTATAGTACGTCTCGTCCGGAATCGAGTACCACCCTTCGTACTCACCGAGGTAAATATCATCATTTTTGAGCAGCGTCTCAAACACGTGTTCGACGACCGCTTTATGACGGGCGTCAGTTGTCCGGATGTAATCGTCATATGAGATCTCAAGCTTGTCCCAAAGCACACGGATGTCTTTGACGACTTCATCGACAAACGCTTGTGGCGTCACGCCAGCTTCTTGGGCCTTTTCTTGAATTTTCTGTCCATGCTCGTCGGTCCCAGTCAAGTAACGGACGTCAAATCCTTTTAAGCGCTTATAGCGAGCAATCGCATCGCCGGCCACCGTCGTATAGGCATGACCAATGTGTAGTTTCGCACTCGGATAGTAAATCGGAGTCGTGATATAAAAAGTTGGCTTCGCCATAGTATGTTCTCCATCCTTTCGATATTTGCAATTTCCATTATACACGGTTCGACAAAAGAATTTCCAAACCAATTGTTTGGAATTAATTTGATGCTGATTCATAAAGAATGTTCCAAAAAAACCCTTTCTTTGTTTCGTGTTCAAATAATCGGGGAATTTTATGGATATACGATTCCCTTATCGTCATTATTCGAAAATGTGTATTTCCAATAGTAAGCAGTTGACTGCAATTGGAAAGTTTAGTATGCTTTTTGCTATAGCCACATTGTCGAATTTTGACGATTCATGTCACCACGAGATTTCGACATCATTGGAGGAGGAAATACAAAATGAAATCTACAGGTATTGTACGGAAAGTTGACGAGCTCGGGCGCGTCGTTATTCCAATTGAATTGCGCCGGACACTCGGTATCGCTGAAAAAGATGCACTCGAAATTTACGTCGACAACGAACAAATCATCTTGAAAAAATACAAACCGAACATGACATGCCAAGTGACAGGCGAAGTATCTGACGACAACTTCAAGTTGGCTGACGGAAAACTCATCCTTTCACCTGAAGGCGCACAGCGCGTTCTCGTCGAGTTGAAAAACATGCTCGAGAACTACTACAGCGAAGAGTAAGCAAGGGAATCCTTGCTTACTCTTTTTTGTCGACTTGATGATACGCATCGTAGACTTCGCTTCGTGCCAAGCCACGCTCTTTCGCGACTTGCTTAATGGCCGCGTTCGGTTTGAGTCCGTCTTCGATGTACCGATCGACATGCTCTAAAGGCGACAGCGTTTCCCACCAGTCGCTCGTCGGTGCAGACTCTGTAGAGCCGCTCACCATGACGACGAATTCACCACGCACCTCACCCTCGCACCAAGCGAGCGCCTCTTCAACCGTGCCTCTTAAAAACTCTTCGAACGTTTTCGTCAACTCTCGACCGAGCACGATTTCGCGATTACCGAGTACGTCCTTCACCCCGGTCAACATCTCTTTCAACCGATGCGGCGCCTCATAAAAGATGAGCGTGCCCGGTTCATATTGAAGGGAAGCCAACACTTCGGTCCGCTCTTTCTTTTTACGAGGTAAAAAACCATAGTATAAGAACCGTTCTGTCGCGAGGCCAGATGCGACGAGTGCTGTGAGTGCCGCGTTCGCACCCGGCAAGACGACGACCGGTAGCTTCGCCTCGATCGCGAGTCGGACGAGGTCACTCCCCGGATCTGAAATACCAGGCATGCCCGCATCCGATACGACGGCGACGGACTTACCGTTTTGAATGTCTTCGATTAAACGGGGTCCGCTCACTTGCTTATTGTGCTCATGATAGCTGACCAATTTCGTCTCGATCTCGAAATGACGACATAGTTTCATCGTTTGCCGCGTGTCTTCGGCCGCAATCAAATCGACTTCACGCATGATGCGGACGGCCCGGTACGTCATGTCCTCTAAGTTGCCGATCGGTGTCGGTACGACATAAAGCGTCGGCCCCTCAGTTTGATAACTTTTCTGTGAATTCATTGGTCGTCCCCTCCATCAGCTGCTGTTTTTGAGCGCGGGTCAATTGTTTGATCGACCATTCATACCGCATCGCTTCCTGTTTCGTCTCGAACGACTTGACGTATCGAAGACTGACCGGGAGACGCGCCCTCGTATATTTCGCACCTTTACCGGCGTTGTGTACAGTGACCCGTTTTTCGATATCGGTCGTGTAACCGGTGTAGTAGGTTTGGTCACTGCATTCGAGAATATACGCATAATAGTTACGCATCGAGGATGTCTCGCATCGTTTTCGTATACGTATCATCTTCCTCATAAACGATAAACGGAGGTAAGATCGTGAGTCCTGGTTTTCCATCTTTAGACCCCTCTATAAGTAATGTGTTCGCATCTCGTCCTGCCTTCGGATAGACGAGCTGCATCCGCTTCGGCTCAATGCGGTATGCCCGCATGAGCGTGACGATATCGAGCAGCCGTTCGGGCCGATGGACGAACGCGACTTTCCCGCCTGGCTTCACAAGCTGACTTGCCGAACGAATGCAATCTTCAAGCGTACAGAGTACTTCATGACGAGCAATCGTATGGTGCTCATTTTGATTGCGAAGCGACGTCTCATTGGCCAGGAAGTAAGGTGGGTTACACGTCACAACATCATAACGGGCATGGCCGAGACTGGAGGCGGCCGTTTTCACATCTCCTTCGATGATGTGAAGCCGCTCTTCGAGACCGTTCACCTCAATGCTGCGATTCGCCATGTCGACGAGCCGGGGCTGAATCTCGACGCCCGTCACCGTCCCTTTCGTCCGATAAGATAAAAAGAGCGGGATTGCGCCGGTGCCAGCGCATAAATCGACCAACTTTCCTTGTTGAATCGGTACCCAAACGAATTCGGCGAGTAGCACCGC
Organism: Exiguobacterium sp. SH3S1; assembly: GCF_004337105.1. NCBI lineage: Bacteria > Bacillati > Bacillota > Bacilli > Caryophanales > Exiguobacterium > Exiguobacterium sp. SH3S1. Next base: position 38,887 of record NZ_SJUW01000016.1, read on the forward strand.
ATCCAATGAGAATGAAAAGACATCATCACTTTGGATGATTTTACCAGGGCGTCCAAGCAAATCGTCAAGGCGCTCCCCTTGTTTTACAGTCACGCTGTTTCCCTCCTATATAACAACAGAGGCGACGGACAGAGATTTCCTCCGTCTATCGCCCCCGATTAATGCTTATTTAACATCGACATACAGAAGAGGCAATCGCCATCTTTTCTGACTTGTCCGTAGTGCAAGTTGCAAATATGGAACCCTTCCTGATAGAGCGCCGCCAAGTTGTTCTGTCCTTTTCCGGACAAAGCGATTTGCGGATCGCCATCAGGGGTTTCGACTTCTGCAAGCTGCTCAACCTTTTCACGCAGGTGATGGTTCTCGAGATACATATGTTGGTTTTCTTCAAGCAAATAGGCGAGTTGTTCTTTGAGCACGCTTAAATGCTCCGTCAACACGTACATCTGTTGCTCGATGGCATCGACCCGCATCATAACTTCTTTTTTATCCATTCTCTCCACTGCTCAGCACCCCATCACTGTTTCAACGGTTTTCGTTTGACCGCACCGACTTCGACGAGTTCATCGATCGTATACGTCACAACACGAGTCCGGTCATTCAATTCGACTTGAATCAACTGATCCAAGATGTTGAGACCGACGACACGTCCGTCACCTTCTGGAATTTTGATTCGCTTCCCGACGTCTGGCAAGTCTCGTTTCAATTCTTCATACGTATCGTTCTCATATTTGAGACAACACATGAGACGACCGCATACACCGGAGATCTTGTTAGGGTTCAAGGAAAGGTTTTGATCCTTGGCCATCTTGATAGACACCGGTTCGAACTCGCCTAAGAACGAGGAACAACACAGCACTCGACCACAAGGACCGATTCCACTGAGTAGCTTCGCTTCATCCCGCACCCCGATTTGTCGGAGTTCGATCCGTGTCCGGAACACGCTCGCTAAGTCTTTAACAAGCTCGCGAAAATCAACGCGCCCCTCAGCCGTGAAATAAAAAATAACTTTATTACGATCAAATGTATACTCAACATCTACTAATTTCATCTCAAGTCGATGTTCGCGAATTTTTTCTTCACAGACGGCGTGAGCGTCAACAGCTGCCAATTGGTTGTCTTGAACGATTTCGGCATCTTTTTGATCGGCGACACGAAGGATCGTTTTCAACGGCAAGACGACTTCGTCTTCACCTAGTTGTTTACCAACTTGGACGATTTCACCGTATTCGATTCCTCGCACCGTCTCGACGATGACATGGTCTCCACGTTCAAGCGTTGCTTCGCCTGGTGAAAAGTAATAGATTTTTCCCGCTTCTTTAAAACGGACTCCAACTACTTCAAGCACGCTCTCCTATCCCTTCTGCAAATCGAACGTTAACCGTTCGAACGTTAATTGAGGATTGACGTTTGCCTCGAGCCGTCGAATCGCTTCATGAACGAATTCGATGGCATGGACGATTTTGTGTACCGGACGATCATTCACGAAAGCCGTATATAACGACTGCTCTTTCGTGAACAGTTCCGGGACATAATCGGTTCGAACTTTGAAGTGGAGAGCTTCCTCCAACCAACTTTCGAACAGTTCGAGGCCGACTCGGAGTTCATTGCGCCCTTTGAAGTGACCGAGCCACTTCTCTTGGGCGAACAAAAGCAACTCTTGCGGCCGTTTTGTCAATACTTCAACTAATTGTACCACTAGCCCGTACGCCTGTACAAACCAGTCGTTGTGAAGTGCCTCGCGCGCATCGTCCCATTTCGGATAAACGGTCAGGGCAAGACGTGCCAAATCGTTCGTGCATTGCATCTCTTCTGCCAGTTTTTCAGCAAGGCGGACCCGGTCAATGGGGCGAAATACTAAGTGTTGAGCCCGTGAACGAATCGTCGGGAGAAGCAGTTGAGGTTGCGTCGTCACCAAAATGGCGAGTTTGCCGACACCGGGTTCCTCAAAAAACTTTAATAAACTGTTCGCTGCTTGCGTCGTCATCTTATGCGCTTGATGGATCACATAGACTTGACGATCGCCCTCGGCTCCCCGTAACGACAGGTCGCTCAATAGCTGCTGGATTTGTTCTTTTTTGATACTGGCCCCGTCCGGTTCAACTTCCATGTAGTCGACGATATTGCCAGAATCCATCCGTTTGCAGTTTCGGCAAACGCCACAAGGTTCAGCCCCGCTAGGCATCCCACAAAAAAGTGCCTTGGCAAATAATTGGGCCGTTTCAATCAGATAAGGTTCATAGTCACCCGAAAAAATGTAGGCGTGCCCGATTTTTTGAGCGGCAATCGAATTCTCAATCACTTTTGCTACGACTTTCTGTGATTCAGTCAACTCTTGGAATCGCATATGTGTGACCATTCCCATTAAAACTGATGAAATCCTTCAATCGGCAAGACGAAAATAGTCGCTCCGCCAACTTGGACTTCAACAGGATACGGAATGTATGAATCGGCATGTCCACCCATAGGCGAGATTGGCGTAATCATTTGATCGCGGCTTGAGCAGTTCGATTTGATCAAACCTAGCAAATCGTCAAGGCGTTCTTTCGGGACACCGATCATGAACGTCGTATTGCCTTCCTTCAAAAAACCTCCGGTCGTAGCCAATTTCGTCGCTCGAAAATCTTCTTCAATTAAAGCGTCTGACAAACGCGCGCTGTCTTTATCGTGTACGATTGCGATTACCATTTTCATAATTCGTTCACTCCTCTTTCGTGTAGTCGTTCTATCGTGATATCGAACACTTCATCTTGGATGATTTCAATCGTCTGGCTTGCGTCGATTCGGACCATTCGGCCAGGATTTTGTTGAAGTAACGTCAAGAAACCTTCATAGACGCGTTGATGAAACGCCTCGTCCCGACTCTCGATTCGATCTAACTGCCCGCGTTCTTTCATGCGATGACTCGACTGCTCTGGACTTAGGTCGAATAAGAAAGTCAAATCGGGTGTGACCCCAGCTGTCGCCCACTTATTGAGCGATACGACTTGCTCTAAGTCATACTGAAGACCATACCCTTGGTACGCGATGGATGCATCGACAAACCGGTCACAAACAACGATGGCACCCCGGTCGATGGCCGGACGAATCACCTGATCCACGTTTTGTGCACGAGACGCTGCATACAGCATCATTTCGGTGCGTGGTGTCATTTCGTCATGTTCTGGAGACAATAACACTTCCCGGATGCTATTCCCGACTTTCGTTCCTCCTGGCTCTCGTGTCATAACAACCTCATACCCTTTTTTAGTCAAGGCGTTAGCCAGCAATTGCAACTGCGTCGTCTTTCCAGACCCGTCTGGACCTTCGACAGTGATGAACATACCTTTCACTTTTAAAACTCCTCTACGATAACATCAATTTGTTTTATCATAACATGTCTGTTCGCCTGGAGGTTCCGTCCCAACGAAATCCACTCTTTTAACACACGAATTTTCTCATCCGTCACGGTCTCACCTTTTAAAATCCAAGGAATTCCTGGCGGATAAGGGATAATCGTCTCAGCTGCAACGAGTCCGATCGCTTCATCGAACGGAAGGCGCACGACGTGTGTATCTTCTTTTATAAGATGAAGGCGCGAAACAGGCTCCGTCATCGGAAACGGATAAATTGTTTCATCCTCGTCAATGAGTGGGACATGCTGAGAAGCATTTTTAATCAGCTTCACCCAATGATGGATCTCTTGCGTTTTTAATTCCCGGAACGGCAGACAGAATAACACATGGTCCTCGGCTGCAAGTTCAATATCAATTCCAATCGAAGATAGATGTCTACTAAAGATCAAACCGTTCTTCGGATAAGTCAGCACTGTCATTTTTGTGAAATCATCGCCCACTTTTATTGTGAAACCGGCACGTCTCATTTCCATAATAAAAGCTAAATGACTCGTTTGAATCAGTGACCAATCTCGGTCACTCAAATTTTCGAGATAAGCTCGAGCATGATCAAGCGACGCCATGATCAAGTAAGACGGGCTAGACGTTTGGAAGGAAGAGAGCGCATGAAATAAACGCGATTCATTAATATCTTCCTTATAGTGGATCCAGGCCCCCATCGTGAATGCCGGAAGTGTCTTATGGGCGGACTGGACGACAGCGCTCGCACCTTCAAAAATCGCTGAGCGGTTTGGAAGATTCGGATGAATCAAGTGTGCCCCATGCGCCTCGTCTACGAGTAAAGGAATCGTTAACGTCTGCAGAAAACGACTGATTGCCCGTACATCTGCCATATCCCCATAGTAAGTCGGGGACGTAAGCAGTAACGCTTTTCCTCCGGGATATTGCGTAACCGCCGCTTCGACGGTACGAAGGGACACGACTGTCGGCAGACCACTGCCCCGTTCTAGTTCAGGAGTCAATAAAATCGGCTCTAAGCCCAACCATTCAATTGCGTTCCAAACTGATTTATGTGAGTTTCGCTGGACGTATACCCGCTCACCTCGTTTGACTGTCGCAGCTAACATGCTCCAGTTGCCAACGGTCGATCCGTTGACTAACCACTTACTCTTACTTTGATACAGGGTCCCAAGAGCCTCTTCACCTTGCTGGATAATCCCTTCAGCGTGATGAAGGTCATCCAGATGTGCAAGTTCGGTTAAATCATACGGCATGATTTTATTAAATGCTGTCGGGAGGCTATCATCTGTCACGGTCCCGTTATGATGACCTGGCACATGAAACGACACACGTCCTTCCCGAACGTGCTGTTCAAGCATTTCCATAAACGTGAATGGATTATTTTTAGGCTTTCGAGTCATGTGGAAATCCTCCTTATCCGACACCGTACGCATAAATTATACAAAAAGAGACGACCAAGCAGATGCTTGGTCGTCCTTCATATGGCCTGGCAACGTCCTATCCTCACAGGGGGAGACCCCCAACTACTTTCGGCGCTGAAGCGCTTAACTTCCGTGTTCGGCATGGGAACGGGTGTGGCCGCTTCGCTATCGCCACCAGACAAGGGAATGT
>NZ_SJUW01000017.1:0-43462 GCF_004337105.1 Exiguobacterium sp. SH3S1
AGATGATTTTACTCATGGATGCGTTCCCCCGTCTGAATGAATAGGTTCATTATATCGATTCGACCGCACACAAAAAACCCTGAATGAGCACTTTTTATCAAGTGTCTATCATTCAGGGTTCAGTTCATACTCCTTCTGGGGTACGTTTTTTGTTGTCCGGACAAGAATATTTCGTTACCCTAAAGAAGAAGAAGTAGACAAAAGGAGTTGTCCCCATGCAAGAACAAGTCACGTTAGACCGGCGACTGAAACGAGTCGTCGATTTTATACCAGCTAAAAGCATTTTAGCCGATATCGGTTCCGACCACGCTTACGTCCCGTGTTATCTCGTACAGCAAGGAATCATCGACCGGGCCATCGCCGGAGAAGTGAATCAAGGACCGATGGAAGCGGCCAAAGCCCAAGTCGATTTGATCGGCGCATCGGACAAGATTGACGTCCGGCTCGGTGACGGATTGGCGGTCCTGAATGAAGACGAGGCAACATGTATCTCGATCTGTGGGATGGGCGGAAGCTTGATCCGCTCGATCTTAGAGAACGGACGGGATAAGTTAGGCGCGGTCGAACGACTCGTGCTGCAACCGAACGTCGATGGACAGCAAGTTCGGGAATGGTTGCTTGTATCAGGTTTTACGCTCGTCACGGAAACGATCGTCGAGGAGAACGATAAAATATATGAGATTCTTGTCGGAGAGCGGGGCACAGAAACGCGTTACAGTGCGGACGAGGCGGAGCGGACGTGGCAGCTTATGTTCGGGCCGGAGTTGCTGAAGACTCGTCCTGAACCGTTCAAGTTGAAGTGGGGCCGGGAAGCGGACAAATTGGATTACGTGCTCGGTCAAATGGCCGCAGGCGCCCAGACCGAGGCGCTCGTCCGGAAGCAGGAGGAGTTCAAAACGTTACGCGACAAAATGAGAGAGGTGAGTCAGTGATGGCAAACGGAAATCATATCATCCAACTGTTTGAAGAGTTCGCGCCGAAACACCTCGCGGTCGAAGGCGACAAGATCGGCCTGCAGATCGGTACGCTGAATAAACAAGTGAATCGGGTCATGGTCACGCTCGACGTGCTCGAGTCGGTCGTCGACGAAGCCATCGAACAAGAGGTGGACTTGATTATCGCGCATCATCCGCCGATCTTTAGTGCGCTCACCCAAGTGACCGATCGCAACGCCGCCGGTCGAATCGTCATGAAATGTCTTCAAAACGACATCGCCGTCTACGTCGCCCATACGAATTTAGACGTCTGTGAGGGTGGGGTCAACGACTGGATGAGCGAGGCACTCGGATTACATGAGACCGAAGTGCTCGTCCCGACGTATGAAGAGCCGGTGTATAAATTGTCGGTCTTCGTCCCGGAGACACATCAGTCCGCCGTGTCTAAAGCGTTAGGCAAGGCCGGAGCCGGTCGGATCGGGAATTACGGCGATTGCCAATTCACGGTCACAGGGAAAGGGCAGTTCACCCCGCTCGACTTGGCCGACCCGTACCTCGGGCAAATCGGGAAAACGGAGCAAGTCGATGAAGTGAAGATCGAGACGATCGTTACCGAAAGTAAGAAGAAGCGGGTGTTAAAAGCGATGTTTGACGCTCATCCTTACGAAGAGGTCGCTCATGACTTGATTCGGGATGAGATTGCAGGGCCTGTCCTAGGTCTCGGCCGCATCGGTCGACTCGACAAGCCGCTGACGCTCGCTGAATTTTCGGAACATGTCAAAGCAAGCTTTGGTGTCGAAGCGGTGCGGGTCGTCGGCGACTTGGACCGAACGATCAAAAAAGTGGCCGTGCTCGGTGGTGACGGCAACAAGTACGTCTCGGCCGCGCACTTCAAGGGAGCCGACGCCTACGTGACCGGTGACTTATATTTCCATGTCGCCCACGACGCGATGGCGCTCGGGCTCGCCGTGGTCGACCCGGGTCATCACGTCGAGAGCGTCATGAAACAAGGCGTCGTCGACGTCTTGCAACAGAAGTTCACGGCAGCAAAACTCGAGGTCGAGCTCCTCGTTTCCGCTACGAACACGAACCCTTTTAAGTTCCGCTGAAACCGAACACAACCCCCGTCCTCATGCATGAGGACGGGGGTTGCTTGTCATTTGCGAAGCGCCTTCACTCTCGGCAGGATATTTCGTAGTTCGAGATAAGGTGTCTTGTCGTGTGTGCTCAAGTCATCACGGTCGTACTGCGTCAAAAAGTCGATGACTTTTTTCGTGATCGGTGTCGGTGTCGACGCGCCCGATGTGACCGCGACCGTTTCGACGTCTTGAAGCCAATTGAGATCGAGCTCACTCAAATCACCGATGCGATAGGCATTCGTCCCGGCAATCTCTTTAGAGACTTGGGCGAGACGGTTCGAGTTGTTCGATTTCGGATCACCGACGACGATGAGCAAGTCGCAGTCGCCGGCCTGTTCGGCCACGGCTTCCTGACGAACTTGTGTCGCGTTACAAATCTCGTTATGCACCTCGACGTGAGGATAGCGTTCTTGAATGAGGTCGATCAATGCCGAAACGTCCCATTGGCTCATTGTCGTCTGGTTCGTGACGAGAATGTTTGCGTCTAACAAACGATCTGGCAACGCCTCAAAATCGCTCTCGTACTGGACGAGATGGACTTTTCCAGGGGCGACACCCATCGCACCTTCAGGTTCGGGGTGACCGTGCTTGCCGATATAGATGACTTCGTAGCCGGCCGCTGTCTTCTCACGAATTAAATCGTGCGTGACGAGAACGTCAGGACAAGACGCATCGACAATCGTCAGTCCTTTTTCGATGGCACGCTTCCGAACGAGCGGGGAGATACCGTGGGCCGTAAACACGACGGTCCCTTTGTCGATTGTTTCAACTGCTTGCATCCGATCCTCGCCGTCTACGGTCTTGACGCCTAAGTCTTCAAACGCTTGGGTGACGTGACGGTTATGGACGATCATACCGAGTATATGGATAGGCCGTGGTAAATCTGGGTTGGCCACGGCTTCATTCGCTAATTTCATGGCATCGACGACGCCATAGCAGTATCCGCGTGGGCTAATTTTTTTAACTTTCATTTCGTGATGAACGCTCCTTTCGCGATGCTTTCCTACGTATTAGTCTAACATTGTTTCGAAAATACGAAAAGAATTGCGTGTATTCATGCTATAATCTTAAGGTTAGAAAGGAGGGACACCGTGGAACGCTTGAGAACATTGCTTGAAGTTCGAAAATCGTACTTCTTTCAAATCACATTTATTATCTTTATCATTCTTGGACTCGTCATCTCATCACTAGCTTTCTCTGCCGATCGCGTGACGGTGTCCCGCGCGGAAGAATTGGCGAAAGAACAATTTGACTATGCGATTGATGGGAGTATCGAGAACCTCGAGACAAGGCTTGGGAAATTGTATGAAGACCTCGTCTACCTTGGTGCTTACGTTGGAAACGAACCTTGGATTGAAGAGCGGATTCGGACGGGTTACTTGAACCAACGAACGAGTTTCACTTCAATCTTTTACTATGATTTACGAGAAGATGAATTCACTTGGTATTCGCAACGGCAAGTCCCCGCGATGACGTTAAAGGCTGATCCGAAATTTAAAGAAGTCATCACCTCGAACGGCGACGATTTATTCATGAGTGACCCGATATCGATTTCTGGTGATGCCGGCACGTATCTTTACGTACCAGTCATCGAGGACAACCGACCGATTGGCATGTTTGGTGGCAGCATCAGTGTGCTTAACTCGGACCTTTATCGGCGCATGCTTGAATCCACGAATGATGACATGATTCTCTACCTCTTAAATGAGCGGGGAGAAGTGTTATCGACATCGTTTAATCTCGTCACGGATGCGGAGCGAAGGTTATCACGCTCAATCGTCGAAACGACGGATGAGTATGACGTTCGGACGATTTTAAGTACCGAAGACGACGTCATCATGTTCGAACCGGACGCACGAGTGAACGGATGGAGCGTATTGGCCAAGCATAGCATGGATTCGGTGTATGAGGCGGTCTACGATACACGCTGGCAATATTTGATGATTACGCTCGTCACTTTCTTCTTAAGTATTTTAGTCGGTCTCCTTCTCTCGAAGACATTGACGAGCCCGCTGCTCGAACTCGTTCAAAACATCAAGAAACAACAGTCACTCGAACCGATTTTACTCGAACGCACCGGTTCAAAGGAAGTCCAGACGCTCCTCGATACGTATAACGACTACTCGAATCGGATGGAGACGGCTCGACGTGAGCAGTTGAGCCAACAACAGCTCTTGCTCCAACAAGAGAAGCTCGCCTCGCTCGGTCAACTCGCGGCCGGGATCGCTCACGAGATCCGTAACCCGCTCACACCTGTCCAAATCACCTTGCAGATGGCGAAAGAAGGTCATGGTAGTGAAGAAATGCTCGACCTTGCACTGTCCGAGCTCAATCGGGCTAACCATTTGATTACGACGATGCTCACGCTCGCCAAACCAGATCAATCCAAGCTTCAAGAAGAGTGGCTCGACATGACCGAATTTGCGAGTCGGCTCGAGTTCTTACTCGACGCCGAATGTTATAAACGGGTGACGAAGTGGGAACTGATTGTTCCGAACGAGATGCCGCCGTTCTACTGTTCGAGCGACATGCTCGTCCAAACCATCTACAACTTGTTTAAAAACGCCGTCGAAGCCGTCGATTCAAAAGGGTCGGACGGTAGCGTCACGGTCACGGTCCTCTTCACGGAGCGGGATTATCGGTTCTTGATTGAGGATAACGGGATCGGGATGACGAAAGATCAAGTGAACACGGTCGGGTCGGCGTTCTATACGACGAAAGAGAACGGCAACGGGCTAGGGCTGTACATGATTCGAGAATCTTTAAAAGCCGTAAACGGTCAAATGGAGATCGAGAGCGTTGAAGGAGAAGGTACGGCGATGATGATTAAAATCCCAAGGCGGACAGACGTATGAAAGGCTTCCGCTATTACTGGCTTTGGATTCCCGTCGTCTGGGCCATGACGATTTTATTGATCACGTCGATCCAGTTGCCGGAACGCGTGACGACGAACAATGAGGTCGGCTTCGTGTTCGTCAGTGAAAAACACGAACACGCCAATAAGTTGTTAGCCGCCTTTGTACGAACAGCCAATCAAAAAGGGTTCATTCCGATTCCGACGACAAGTGAAGATTCACGTGTCTTAGAAAAAGAGAAATTGGATTCTTTGATCGAGCGCGGTGTCAAAGCCATCTTCGTGACGACGCTTGACGAGACGTTCATACAGTCATCGCTCGAAAAGGCGAGAGAGAAGGGCATCCCGATTATCGCGATCGACCGGATGATCGACCACGATAGCGTGCTCACGTCCGTCGTGTCCGATAACGTTGAAATCGGGCGGATGGCCGCCAACCATATTGCCGCCAAACATACCGCACTCGATCGGCCGATCCGTGTCGTCGAAGTGAGGGGAACGGCAAAAGTCCGCTCGACCATCGACCGTAGCCTCGGGTTGACCGAGTACGATAAAGCCCATGACGACCTCGAGGTCGTGGCCTCGCTCACGGGTAACTACGATACGTTCCAAGCCGAGATTGAGATGTCGCGTTGGCTCGAGGAAGACATCCCGTTCGACGCCGTGTTTTCCCATAACGACGACAACACGTTCGGGGTCGTGAGGGCGCTCGAGAGCAAGAGACTAAATGACAAGACAATCGTGTCGGTAGACGGTGTGACAGAGATTTACCCGTTGATTCATAGCGGGAAAGTCGATGCGACGGTCGTGCAATCCCCGAACGAAATGATTGAAGTCGGGTTCAAAGCGCTCGAACAGCATTTGAGCGGTAAAAAAATCTCGGCGCACTACTATTCATCGAGTTACTTGTATGAAGGACTCGGTAAAGATTAATTGACAAATAACTAGATTCCGCTATGCTAGGAAAAGTGGAAAGAAACAGGAGGTGTATCGATTGAACAGCTTCCAACAGTTCAAATTGTTACCGTTTATCGTCGATGCCTTGACAGAAAAGCGCATCACTAACCCAACGGACATTCAGGCACGGATTATTCCAGCCGCGATGAATGGCCGTGACATTATTGGAAAATCACAAACCGGGACCGGGAAGACACTCGCGTTCCTCTTACCTATTTTAGAATCGATCGACCCGAGCGAACACGAAGTCCAGGCGATCGTTGTCGCACCGACACGCGAACTCGCCTGGCAGATCCACGAAGAGTTGAAAACACTCCTCGTGAAGCAGCCTGACTATATTAAGACGAGTTTGATCGTCGGTGGAACTGACCGCGAACGTCAAATCGACAAGATGAAAAACCCACCACAGTTGATCATCGGGACGCCAGGCCGTCTACTCGACTTGATGAAAGTTCAGGCGTTGTTCCCGCATAAAGTCAAACATTTCGTCGTCGATGAAGCCGATCAAATGCTTGATATGGGCTTCTTGCCAGAAGTGGACCGCATCGCGCAGTCGCTTCCGGAAAGACTGCAAACGATGGTCTTCTCAGCAACAATCCCAGAGAAGCTCGAGCCGTTCTTGAAGAAATATCTTCATGACCCGCGCTACGCGGAAGCGAGTGCCGAGCACCGCGTCGCACCGAAGATCAAGCATCACGTCATCCCGGTCCGTCACCGCGATCGCAAAGAATTGACGGTCGAAGTGGCCAAAGCGATCAATCCGTTCGTCTGCCTCGTGTTCACGAACACGAAACAAGACGCGGATGAGCTCGAGAAGTCGTTCCAGGAGGCAGGCCTCAACGTCGGGACGCTTCATGGCGACATGCAAGCCCGTCGACGCAAGCAAGCAATCAAAGACATCAACGATGCAAAATATCAATACGTGATCGCAACCGACTTGGCTGCCCGCGGGATTGATATTAAAGGTGTGTCGCACATCATCAACTTCGGTATCCCGAAAGATCTCGACTTCTACACACACCGTGTCGGCCGGACCGGTCGTGCCGGTGCTACCGGAGAAGCGTATACGCTGTATGAAGATCACGAGAACGGCCCGATCAATCGACTTGAAGAGCGTGGTTTCGCGTTCACACATGTCGATGTCAAAGGCGGGACGCTCCAAGAGATCAAGACTCGTAAACGCCGCGTGACCGACCGTAAGATGAAAGTATCGCACACGGCGCACAGCCGTATGGCCGGTGAGATCAAGAAGGCGAAGAAGAAAGTCAAACCAGGCTACAAGAAGAAGTTCAAGTATAAATTGAAAGAGACGGCTTCGCGTGAGCATATGCAACAACAGCGCACGGAACGTCGTGAGACCCGTAAGAAGAACAGACGGTAATCACTAAACAGAAGAATCGACTTCATGGAGTCGGTTCTTCTTTTTGTGTACACTAAAGGCAGAAGATTGCGAAGGAGAGTTGACTATGTTAAAAATTGGTTCACACGTTTCGGTTTCAGGTAAGAAGATGCTGCTCGCTGGCAGTGAGGAAGCCGTCTCGTACGGTGCGACGACGATGATGGTCTATACGGGCGCGCCTCAAAACACGCGCCGTAAACCGATCGAGGAGTTAAATATCGAAGCGGCGCTCGTCCACATGGCGGCGCATGACATCGAGGAGATCGTCGTCCACGCCCCATACATCATCAACCTGGGCAATACGACGAAACCCGAGACGTTCGAACTCGCGGTCTCGTTTTTGGCGGCTGAAATCAAGCGGGCCGAGGCGCTACAAGTCGCCCGTCACGTCGTCCTTCACCCAGGTGCCCATGTCGGTGCCGGCGAAGACGTCGGTCTCGCTCGCATCATCGAAGGCTTGAATGAAGTGCTGACCGGAGACGAGACGGTGAAGATCGCCCTCGAGACGATGGCAGGAAAAGGAAGCGAACTCGGGAAGACGTTTGAAGAACTCGCGACGATCATCGACGGAGTGACGCATAACGACCGGCTGTCGGTCTGTTTCGACACGTGCCACGTCCATGACGCCGGGTATGATCTCGTGGGGGATTTAGACGGCGTGATTGCCGAGTTTGACCGCATCGTCGGAATCGACCGACTCGGCGTCATCCACGTCAACGATTCGAAAAACGTGCGCGGGGCGAGAAAAGACCGCCACGAAAATATCGGCTACGGGGAGATCGGTTTTGACGCGTTGAACCGAATCATCCATCATGAGGCGTTCGCGCATTTGCCAAAAATTCTTGAAACACCTTACATTCCAATCAGCGAGAAGACGAAAGTCGCGCCGTATAAGCAAGAGATTGACATGTTCCGGTTAGGCGCGTTCGACGCCGAATGGCGCGAACGATTCGCGCTCGCGCATCAATAAGCGATGAGCGTGCTAAAGATCGATCCAGAGACGTATGACGTATGGGCGGCGCTCCCGACATACTTTCGCGAGCAGAGCCCGTTTTACATTGAAGGAAGCGTTGAGGGACCAGCCTTGATCGAAGTCGTTGGATATGGGATCGTCGCGGAAGTCGAGATCATGCTCGTCGAGACGATGACGCGCCCCGACGACCGGTATTGGCGAACGCGTCCCGACGATGAAGTTCGAGACTATTGTCTCGTCGATTTAGTCGGCCTTGATTTTCATCATCCGCTGCTCAAGAGTGGTATGTACGACGTGTCGACGTCATATGCGACGTTAAAAGATATGTGGGACCGCGGTTATCAAGTCCCATCCCAACGCTGGACACGGCAAACGTACGAGACGCATCTAGCCCGGGAACGAATGATGATGCACCGTATCGCTTCCGTCACGGCTTGTACGAGCTGTGGAGTCGACTTGACAGACAGGTATGGGGCGATGGCCCATCGTCTGCTAGAGTACCATCTTGAAGGAGACAGCGGGATGTGGGTCTGTCCGACTTGTCATAAGGCGATCCATCATGCAGAGTAACAAAAAGAACGATGCCCGCGGGCATCGTTCTTTTTGTTTAAAATGGCCAGTTCGCGAGCGCGAATTGGTAAACTTTCATCCCGAGAAAGACGCCAAAGATTCCGATGACGCCAGGCAAGACCGGGGGGGCAGGCAACGGCAACTTCAAGGCAGTGAAAATCATGCCACAGATGAGGCCAGCGAGCAACGAGAGTAAGATTTCTTGCATGAATGATTCCTCCATATTCGAAAATGAAAGCGTTTCAACTGACTAATCGAACTAATTATACAATGTTCTTTCTCGTTTGAGAAGTCTAACATCAGTCATCAGTCATTTTCTCGTTTTCGGCCCGGAGGCGAAGCACTTCACGTTCGGCCCAGTTCGACGGCTCCCGTTCGAAGACGCTCGGGATGTTGTTCCAACGGCCGCCTGTATATTGATGGATAATGATCTGCGATTGAATTTTCTCTTGGCCGGGCTCTTGTTTGATGTAGACGTAACTGCCATCGGCGCGTTGGATCCGCGCTTTGACGTTGTCGACGAGCTGTAGCGCGAGCATGTCTTTAATGTATGACTTATGACCCGCATCTAGGATCGGGAACAAGATCTCGATGCGCTTTTTCATGTTTCGGGTCATCCAGTCCGCAGACGAGCAATACAAGTCTTCTTTCCCGTTTTGATAGAAATAGAAGATGCGAGAATGTTCTAGATAGCGGTCGATGATCGAGACGACACGAATATTGTCCGAGACACCTTTAATGCCGGGCCGCAGGCAACAGATGCCGCGAATGATCAAATCGATCTTGACCCCGGCCTGAGACGCGTCATACAGCTTCGTGATGATCGACTTGTCGGTGAGCGAGTTCATCTTGGCGACGATGCGACCATTCCCATACTTCTCATGCAGTTTGATTTCGTCTTCAATCTTATGAAGGAAGAAGTCGAGCATGTCGTCAGGCGACGTCTCGAACTCATGCCAAGACGGTCGTTCACCGTAACCGGAGAGCCAGTTGAAGAAGTTGGTCGCATCTTCGGCCAAGTCCTCATTTGTTGTCAACAAGCCGATGTCCGTATAAAGCTTCGCCGTCGAGTCGTTGTAGTTACCGGTACCGAGGTGGACGAAGCGTTGGAGGACACCTCCTTCTAAAATCCGCACGACAAGCGTGATCTTCGAGTGCGTTTTTAACTCTTTATAGCCGTAGATGACGTGGGCCCCGGCTTTCTCGAGCTGTTTCGCCCATTGAATGTTCTTCTCTTCATCGAACCGGGCCTTCAGTTCGACGAGGACGGTGACTTGTTTGCCGCTCTCGGCAGCGTCAGTGAGCGCTTTAATGATCGGTGAATCGCCAGACACACGGTAAAGCGTCTGCTTGATGGCCAAGACGTTCGGGTCTTTCGCGGCCTGGGCGATAAAGCGGACGACCGGGTCGAACGAATGGTATGGGTGATGGAGCAAGTAATCCTTTTTCAAGACGGCCTTGAACAAGTCCTTGCCGGGCTCGAGTCCTTCCGGGACGAACGGGATGAGCGTCTCATTGATCATCTCGTCATATTCGATCCCGATCTTGTTGTAGATGCCAAACAAGAACGTCAAATCGATTGGTCCGTCGACGACGAAAATATCGCGCTCGTGCAGATCGAGGACGTCTTGTAGCATAAACAACAGTTCTTTACTGAGTGAACGTTGTTGGACCTCGAGGCGGATGCCGACGCCGTAACGGCGTTTCTTCAATTCTTTCTCGATCTGTTTCAACACATCGTGACTGCCTTCTTCATGGAACGGCATGTCAGCGTTGCGGGTGATCCGGAACGGCATCGTCGACTCGACTTCAAAGCCTTTGAAGAGCGAATCGATGAATTGGATGATGACGTCTTCGAGCAACATCAAATCGGAATGTTCTTCGTCTTCTGTCGGCAGTTCGAGAAAACGCGGTAGGACGGCCGGTACTTGAACGAGGGCGAGTCGCTTTTTGCCTTCGGCGGTCGAAGAGATTTCGACGGCAATATTGAGCGATTTTGACAACAGCATCGGGAACGGGCGATACGCATCGACCGCGATCGGTGTCAAGACCGGGAAGACGTGGGTCCGGAAATACAGTTTGACGAAATTAAGCTGCTCTTTGTTCAAGTTCTTCGGACGTAAAAAGCGGACGTTTTCGTTTCCGAGCTGTTTGACGATTTTTTTATACGTCGCATACTGGACTTCGACGAGTTCTTGAGCCTTGATCGAGATCGCTTTAATTTGCTGCTTCGGTGTCAGCCCGGCCTTGTCCTCCGGTTGGTTGAATCCGGCGAGCACCTCGTCTTTCAGTCCTCCGAAACGGACCATGTAGAACTCATCGAGGTTTGCACTGAAGATGCCGAGGAATTTGAGGCGTTCCATGAGCGGATTGCGGTCATCGATCGCTTCTTGGAGCACGCGCTCGTTAAAGCTGAGCCAGCTCAATTCGCGGTTGTTAAAATGTTCGGGTAAGTAAGTTGTCATAAAGTAATCCTCTCCTCTACGCGTAGCTCGATCGTCGTTTCGATCGCGCGTTCTAAATGCTTTTTGTGACGGATGCCGCGCTGCAGTTCAAAGCGCGGGGACGTCGTTGTTTGAAGGGTGAAGGCAAGCCCGTCGTCTGTTGTCTCGACGTCGATGTCCTCGACGACTTGACGCTCGGTCAAATCGAGCGCGTCGACAAGTTTGACGATTGACCCGATCAGCTCTAGACTTTTTAACATTTTCGAGTCGAACCATTCAGGAAAGCCCTCGATATGCTGTTCGAGCAGGCGCCGGGACTTGTAAGACGTGACGAGTGCCAGGGCGAGCCGGTCTTCGTTGTTCATGCCTTTAAAGTCATTTGTCGTGATCAAATGGAACGTATGGTCGCTCTTGTTGTTATGGTCGATGTATTCACCGACGTAAGCGAGACGGCAAGCTGCTTCTAACAGTCCCGGTTCGAACGGTTTTGGTTTGATCGTCTTCGCCTCGATCAAGCCCATATAAATTTGACGGGCCAGATGGACGAGATGACGATGCCGGACCGGGTCGACGTCGTATTGTTTCTCGAAGTGGCGGAAACTTTCTTCTTTGACATCAGCGAAACGGATCTCGTTGTTCTCTTTTAAATAGTATTCATAAAATAGCCCTTCCCGCAGACCGTTATTGCTCATCGTAAACTCAGGCACTTTTAAATAGCGGGCCAGTTCATCGATTGCGGTCACTGCCGGAGCGATGATGTCCATCCGGTCTTTTGACAGGCCATCGAGTCGTCCGAGTTGTTTCGTCGACATGTCGATCAGTTCATCGACGACTTCGTGAAGCCGGTCGGCACCGAGCGTATATTGATGGATGCCTTCAAGCGGGAAGTGGGACAACGACTGTTCGACGCGGACGAGGTTACGGGCGGTCCCGCCGACGCCGACAAGCGGAACACCGTGAGGGACGAGCCAATCGATGTCTTTGAACGCCTTCTTCAAGAAAGAAGTCAGTTGTTTCCGCTCATCTTTCGAGAGCGTGTCGCCTGACATAAAATCGTTCGTCAACGTGACGGCACCGAACGGGAAACTATGATAAAAGACGAGCTCGCGGTCTTTGAAGTAAGTCACTTCCATTGAGCCGCCGCCGATGTCGACCGAATAGCCGTCTTCGATATAAGTCGAGTTGACGATGGCCGAGTATCCGTAATACGCCTCTTCATAGTCACTCAACAAGCGGATCTCCATCCCGGTCGCGTCAAGGACCTCGTTTAAAATCGCTTCAGAATTGCTGGCGTTGCGGATGGCTGCGGTCGCGACCGGCAACATCTCTTTGACGCCATGATGCTTGTTCAGACTGATGAAATGGTCGAGTGTCTCGATTAACGATTGGATGCCCATTTCGGATAGTTCGTTCGCATCGGTGATGTGACTCGAGAGCCGAGCGACTTCTTTCACGTTCAACCGTTCGAAATATTGGCCGTGTCGATTCACTTCAAAAATGACGTTGCGAATCGAGTTTGACCCGATATCAATGACTGCTAATTTTTTTTCCACGGTAAATCCCCCTCTGCGATACCTCTAGTGTACAACGAACACTAGACAAACTCATCTTGATTTTGTGTGAAGACGTGACGACGAGCGCCTCGATCTTCTCAAACTTGAAGCATTTAATAATATTCTGTATAATACAGACGCCAAGCAAGTAGAAATGATTACGATTTATCAAACGAGAGAAGGGTAGCTCATGACGACATCTGTCGTAAAATTAGATCATGTTTCGTATTATTACGATGGCACGGCCGCACTTCGGGACGTGTCCATCGACATCAAGCAAGGTGATTTCGTCGCCATCGTCGGCGAGAACGGGTCAGGCAAGTCGACGTTGATTCGGACGATCCTTGGTCTATTGAGCCCGCAGGCGGGAACGGTCGAACTGTTCGGTCGCCCGCAAGGCCAATTCAAGGACAAGTCCCGTATCAGTTACGTTTCCCAAAAAGCGGCGTCGTTTAACTCGGGGTTTCCGGTGACGGTCGAAGAAGTCGTCGCCATGGGCCGGTACGGACGGCTAGGCCTGTTCAAGCGATTGAACATGGAAGATAAGGCCGCGATTCAAAATGCACTCGAGACGGTCAACATGTGGCAATATCGGAATCGCAAAATCGGAAGCCTGTCCGGTGGGCAGCAGCAGCGTGTGTTCATCGCCCGGGCCATCGTCAACCAACCCGATTTGCTCATCTTGGATGAGCCGACGGTCGGGGTCGACCAAAAGCATCTGCGGGACTTTTATGAAGTGCTCCACTTGTTGCGCGAGCAGACGTCGTGCACGTTCATCCTCGTCACGCACGATTTAAACGTCGTCACCGACCTCGTCACGAAAGTCGTCCATCTTGACCGGGGACGTATGGCCTGTAACTGTGGGTTGAAAGAGTATAGCGAACTAGGAGAACTTGCCGCCATCAAGCCGTATGCCGTCAAAGTCCTCGTTCATGAAGGTATGTCATGATTGCGGACTTGTTAACCTATAGTTTTTTGCGTTATGCGTTCATAGCGGCCGTCGTCATCGGGTTTACGGCCCCGTTGATCGGTTCTTTCGTCGTTGTCAGACGGATGAGTCTGATTGCCGACGCTTTGTCACACTTGACGCTCGCCGGCATCTCTTTCAGTTTATTTCTCGGACAGTATGTCTTGTTCTTCTCTGACTTGAATCCGCTCTATCTCGGGACGCTCGTCTCGGTGCTCGCGGCGCTCGGTCTCGATTGGCTCCGCAACAAGTACGTCCATTTTCAAGAGCTGTCGATTCCGATCATGATGTCGGCGGGGATGGGACTGAGCGCGATCTTCATTTCGTTGTCGCGCGGCTTCTCGGTCGATTTGTCGACGCTGTTGTTCGGTTCGATTTCAGCTGTCAGTCCATCTGATATCGGTTTGATTCTAGCTGTCGCGCTCATCACGGTCATCGTCATCGTCGTGTTTTATAAACAGCTCTTGTTCTTGTCGTTCGATGAAGAACAAGCGAAAGTGTCCGGATTGCCGAGCACGCTGTTACACTTGTTGTTCATGCTCGTCGTCGCGCTCGTCATCGCCGTCAGTATGCGGATCGTCGGGACGTTGCTCGTCTCAAGCTTGATCACGTTACCGGTCGCGGCCGCGCTCCGGTTCACGAACAGTTTCAAGCAGACGATTGTTTGGGCAATCGTGTTCGGTGAGCTTGCGACGATCGGGGGACTTGTCCTCGCCTACGAACTAGACGTCGCCCCGGGCGGTGTCATCGTCTTGCTCGCCGTCTTGATTTTGGCTGCTGTCATGTTGTTTGAGAAGGTCGGCTCGTTACGGAAGAAGGAGGTACTCCATGAAACAGACTGAACAAATCGAACGGTTGCAGTCGTCGTCATTGAAAGTGACGCCGAAACGGATTGAGATGTACGCTTATTTGGCGGCCGAAGAACGCTATGTCAGTGCGAAAGACGTCCTCGACTATATGCGTTCGAAACATCCGACGATGAGCTTTGATACGGTCTACCGGAACTTGAAGTCGTTTGCGGAGGAAGGGTTGCTCGAAGCGACCGAGTTGAACGGTGAGAAAGCGTTCCGGGTCACGTGTGGCTCATCGCACCACCACCATCACTTGATCTGCCGCGGGTGCGGCAAGACGAAACTGCTCGAACTTTGCCCGATGCGTTACGTAGAGACGCTTGACCCTGATTTTGAGGTCATCGATCATAAATTTGAGATTTACGGGTATTGTAAACAATGTAAGTAAGGAGGTTGATTACTGCAACTTCCTTTTTTTTGTACATATAAGAAAGGAGTGAGTCGATGATTTATACGGCAAGCGATATCAAGCGAGCGGATGAACAGGCTTTTGCGCACGGGACGACGCCCGAAGCCTTGATGGAGCGAGCGGCGCTGGCCTTGACGAATCGTTTGGCGATTCGAGCAGAGGCGTCCGTCCTCGTCGTCTGTGGACGAGGGAATAACGGGGGCGACGGTTGGGTCATCGCCCGTGAACTGCACCGGCGTGGGTATGACGTCAGCGTCTGGGCACCACTCGGCGAGCCGAAATCGCCAGAAGCCTTGACGCACGCAGCGTTAGCGAAGCAAGTGGTCCCGGTCGTAGATAATCCGAGACAGGCGGACTATATCATCGATGCCTTGTTCGGAGTCGGCCTTGACGGACCGGTCACCGGGAAAGCGAGAGACGTGATCACCTGGATGTGCGACCAAGCGGCGACGGTGATCGCGGTCGATGTCCCGTCCGGTGTGCCGAGCGACGAGACGAGCCGGTTCGACGGTCACGCGATCAAAGCCGATCAGACGTTGACGTTACATGGTTATAAGCGTAGTGCGTTCTTGAATCAAACCGCACCGTTTTACGGGAAAGTCGAACGAATCGACATCGGATTGCCTGAGACGTCGAACTGGCGCGTATTGACGGAGGCCGATTTTGACCGCGGTCTGCTATCCCGTGATCCATATGGCCATAAATCGACTTACGGTCACGGCCAGCTCGTCGGCGGGAGCCGCCACTTGATCGGGGCACCGTTTTTAGCGGCTCAGGCTGCCCTTCGGAGCGGACTCGGGCTGCTCGACTTGGCGGTGCCGGCTGAGGCGATGGCACTGGCTGCAACGTTACCGGAGGCGATGTTTTACGAGATTGACGCCATACCGGACGCGCGGTATGCGGCGACGGCGATCGGTCCGGGCATGGTCGAGGATGAACGGTTGACGAACGCTTGGCAAGCGGTCAAGAAACGGACGACGCCGATCATCGTCGATGCCGGTGCGCTGACGAAGGAACACTTACAGGCGTCGGGCCCATTGACGCTCACCCCGCATCCCGGTGAACTTGCCCGGTTGACGGGACAGACGGTCGAGATGATCGAGGCAGACCGGTTCAAGGCCGCATCAGACTTTGCGAGGCAACATGGGGTTCATCTCATTCTAAAAGGGACGTACACGTTGATCGTTTCGCCAGACGGGACTGGTGCCGTCAACACGGTCGCAGCACCGGCACTCTCGAAAGGCGGGAGTGGTGACGTCCTGACCGGCATGCTGCTCGCGCTCTGGGCCCGGAGTGCGCGGATCGAGCCGGAGCAGCCCCCGAACGAACAAGCCGTCCTATGGCACGCGTTAGCCGCTAGGTCGGCGAGTGAACGGATTCATCCGGCAAGCGTTCTCGCGAGCGATGTCATCGAGGCGATCGGACGGGTATAGAAAAGAGGAATCCAGCGGCGGATTCCTCTTTTTTATAGGGTAATGATGGATTTTGTAGTCTCGAAGCGGTCGACGAGATGGAGTGCCTCGTTCCAAGACGTGATGCGTTTCACCCCGTCCGGTAACGGTCGACGATTATACGGGGCATCGAACAAGAGCACTGGAATCAATGTCTGTTCATGGATCGAGATGGCATTCTCATAGCGGTCCTCCATGAACAAGTCGAGCGCGAGATCTTTGACTACGCCGACTTTGTCGTGACTGCCTGTCATAATCAATGAGTCGAGCGGCAGTTCGTACTGTTTGATCCAGTCCTCGGTGACAGAGCGAACGGCCTCGCTGCGCGCCGTCACGTAGTGAAGTTGGTGCGTTTTCCGAATGTGCCAGAGCACTTCGTTCACTTCAGAGTGCGGGAGTGAACGCCGATAGATGGCTTCTTCATGACCGTGTTCGATCATGAACGTCCAAAAATCATGTTGCGTCATATTCGTGTACGTATGGAGCTCGTATTCGGTCGCCTGATGATAATCGATGGCGTAACCGAGCATGTCGTTCATATAGTGAAAGCAACTTTGCGGATCCGTGACGGTTCCGTCTAAATCTATCCCAATGTGCATCTTGATTCCTCCTTGCCATAACACTCATTGTATCAAAAGCCCGCTCGGTTGCAACCGAGCGGGCGAGAGATTAGTTAGATTGGTTGGCAAGTTGTTGTTCTTCAAGCTCACGCGCGGCAAGTTTCTCGGCGACGATGGCGTCGATTTCTTTCTTCAACTCTTCGACCATCGTTGCTTCCGGTACTTTACGGATGATTTTCCCGTGACGGAAGAGCAGGCCTTCGTTACGGGCACCGGCGATGCCGATGTCCGCCTCACGTGCTTCACCTGGTCCGTTGACCGCGCAGCCGAGGACGGCGACTTTGATGTTGACGTTAATGTTTTGGATGTACTCTTCAACTTCTTTCGCAATCGAGATCAAATCGATTTCGATGCGGCCGCATGTCGGGCAAGAGATGAGCGTCGCGGCGTTAGCGGCTAGGCCAAACGACTTGAGCACTTCTTTGGCGACTTTGATCTCTTCGACAGGGTCGTCAGACAGCGACACACGTACCGTCGAGCCGATCCCGAGTGAGAGGATCGCACCGAGTCCGGCCGCTGATTTGAGTGATCCTGAGAACAGTGGTCCTGATTCAGTGATCCCGACGTGGAGCGGGTAGTCGAACGTCTTCGCGGCGAGCGTGTACGCCTCGAGGGCAAGGTTCACGTCAGACGCTTTGAGCGAAATGATCGTGTTGTAAAAACCGAGGTCCTCTAAAATCTTGACGTGATGCATCGCACTTTCGACCATGCCTTGGGCTGTCGGATATCCGTATTTTTCGAGGAATTGCTTCTCGAGCGATCCGGCGTTGACACCGATGCGGATCGGGATGCCTTTCGCTTTAGCGGCGTTAACGACCGCTTCGACTTTCTCACGGCGACCGATGTTACCAGGGTTGATCCGAATCTTGTCGACACCGCTTTCGATGGCTTTCAACGCCAATTTGTAGTCGAAGTGAATATCGACGACGAGCGGGATGTTGATGCGGCTCTTGATTTCAGCGAGCGCGTCGGCCGCTCGCTCATCTGGACAAGCGACGCGGACGATTTGGCAACCTGCTTCTTCAAGACGTAAAATTTCGGCGACAGTCGCTTCGACGTCGTGCGTTTTCGTCGTCGTCATCGACTGAATGACGACTTCATCAGATCCTCCGATGATGACGTTGCCGACACGAATCGGACGAGTTAATGAACGGTGTAAAATTTCTGACATATACGTAATCTCCTTCTTTTGGAAAGGTTCCAATCGATTTAGATGGTTGGTTTCTTTCTTATCATAACGAAATGCTTGTGAAAAAGCACCCGGCAAGCGCTCCTGAGATGTGCTCTTTACAAAGTCTAACGTTATCTTAACAGAGGCTTCATAATTTTCCACCGTCTCAAGACCGATATATCGGACGAATAGTAACTTGAGAAAGGTGAGGATTAGATGTGTTAACGCGATTGCAACAGCTGTGGAAGCAGCGACGTCCCGAC
Source organism: Exiguobacterium sp. SH3S1 (assembly GCF_004337105.1). Taxonomy (NCBI): domain Bacteria; kingdom Bacillati; phylum Bacillota; class Bacilli; order Caryophanales; genus Exiguobacterium; species Exiguobacterium sp. SH3S1. The sequence continues at coordinate 18,557 of NZ_SJUW01000017.1, forward strand.
GGCGTCAAAATTGAGCGACGTCTCCAATGGACGCTGATGCCGCTTGTCGTCATCCTGTTTTTGACGACGTTCGGTTGGTTCGCCCTGAAAGCGGAACACCTGTTGACAGCTGAAGTCGAGAAGCGCTTACTCCGAGAAGCGACAGTCATGCGCGAGACGGTCAAAACGACGTACGGGGCATACCTATCAAATGAAAAAGGGTTGGTACGCTCATTGAAGTCGACGTACATGCAACAGGCGTCAATTTTATCAGCGGACGGACTCGAGGCCGGTCAGTACTTGATTCGAGACGAGCAAGTCGAGCAATTGACAGGAAAAAAAGCGAGCAAGCAGCTTGAAGACAAATTTAATGAAGTGACAGTGAACGAACTCGCAGTCATTGAACGAGACGATTTCTTTTTAGCAGCGGTTCCGATCCCAGAACTACAAGCTCATTACGTATTGGCTGTCACGAGACAATCGGTACTTGGCTCGATGTGGGAACTTCGACAGGCGCTTTTCGCTGTGATCATCATAGCGATGGGAATCATTATCTATTTATTTTCTCGGATGATTCGTCGCGAAGTCAGACCGTTATCGCAGTTTGCGACGCGACTGCGTGAGGCGGTAGAGACGCGTGCTTTTAAAGAAGTAGACTTAGGAGCCAAGTCGTTCGAGATCCGTAGTTTAGAGCGTGAGTACAATACGTTCATCGGTCTGTGGAAAAAGTCGTTGCTGACGATGGACGAGACGTCTTTGGCGTTTGAGACGAGCTTGCCGACGTTCATGCGGCAACTTGCATCAAATGAACAACAAGTTGTCGCTTTTAAAGAAGTCGCAAGTACGGTCGAACAGACGAGTCGATCGTATCAGGCGTTTACGAGTGAATCGACGCATCGCTTCACGGACATTGCGGCCCATGTCGCGGCACTCAAACAAGATATTTCGGCTGTCGACTTGAGAGCGGTAGCGCTGCAACAAACGATTTCGAGCGAAATCGCCTCGTTTGCTTCGGTCAGAGGCGTGAGCGAGCAGTTCAAAGAGAAGGCGGGCGGTATCCAAGAGCGTTTACGCGACAGCGCGGAAACGTCAGAACGAGCCGACGAAGCGCTACAGACGATTTTATCGGTCGCGGCAGCCACGAAGATGTTGGCATTGAACGCCTCAATCGAAGCGGCTCGCGCCGGGGAACACGGAAAAGGGTTTGCTGTCGTCGCTCATGAAGTCGGTCAGCTAGCGAAAGTGACGAATGAATCTTCGATACTTGCCGTTGCGGCAATCGGACAAATCAAATCCGAACGGGAAGAGATTTTTAGCGATATGATTCGCTTCGGCGACGATATCCTTCATTTAGGTGAGACGTTGGACCGAGTTGAGGCAGGGATTGCGAGAATCAATCACGAAGTGCGCGACCAGATGGCTGAGTTCCAATCGATCACGGATCAGACGGCCGCGACGGGAAGTCAGTTGCTCCACATGGCGGAAGCGAACGAACAACTGAAAGAAATCGGCTTGACGCTCGAGCGGAAGTTGAACGAATTGTACGAAGGGGTCGAAGTATGGACGGACGTTCAAGCAACGTTACAAGCAGCCGGGACAGACCTCGGTCATCAAAGTCGACGGCTGCAGGAAGTACTTACTGAACTTGCACCGAAGACGTGATAAAAATCGGGACAGCGCGTATTAGCGCCGTCCCGATTTTTTTTGTTTAAGCGGAATTTGGAATAGCGGGACGGTCAAGAAGACGATCGTGACGACAAAGCCGAGCCAAAGAAGTGCGGGCATAAAGTGATACAAGGCGACGAGCACGAGCGTCGGCACGAGTGTCATCGCGACCGCGTAAGGCCAAGCTTGCCGATACGGCCACGGTTTCTTCATTCGAAGTCTCGTCACGAGTTGAACGAACAAGGCGGCGACGGCGACCCAAGTCATATAGAAGAAGAAGATGGCGAACCCGTGTAAAAACAACCACATCGGTGCGAAAAAATCGGGTCGCAAGACGAGGTAATCTAAAACAGTCGCGACGATTGTAAAGACGAGGCTCGCCAACATATAAGTGTGCAGCGGAGCCAGACGAAGCCGTAGCGTTTGCTTCGTAGGTAGCAGGCTATGGCGGATAAACATTGATGTCGTTTTAAGCATACAGACAAAACCCCATTCTGTTATAGTACAAATCATCTAAAATACATAAAAATAAGACAACTATTTAATAAAACCTTAACATTAAACGTGTTTACATCAACTCAGGGAAGAAGGCATAATGAGTAAGGCAATAAGAACCAATTAAACACAACCAATTCACAATCAAAAGGGGTACAAAAATCGTGGAATACAATTTGCAAGAAATGTTATTCATGTTTTTTGGAGGATTAGGGATCTTCCTATTCGGTATCAAATCGATGGGAGACGGCCTTCAAAAGTCTGCAGGAGATCGACTCCGCGACATCCTTGATAAGTATACAACGAATCCATTCCTCGGAGTACTAGCCGGGATCATCGTTACGATTCTTCTTCAGACGTCTACAGGTACGACAGTTATCACGGTCGGTCTTGTCAGTGCCGGTTTCATGACGCTCCGTCAAGCGATCGGGGTCATCATGGGTGCGAACATCGGGACAACGGTGACAGCGTTCATCATCGGAATTGATATCGGTGAGTATGCGCTCCCGATGATTGCCGTCGGTTCTGCACTGTTGTTCTTCTTTAAAAAAGAGAAGTTTCAACATATGGGTCAAATCATCTTTGGCGCCGGAGCTCTCTTCTACGGTCTTGAACTTATGGGAGACGGCATGCGTCCGCTCCGTACGAGCGAGTACTTCTTCGAACTCACACAATCGATGAGTCAAAACCCGATCCTCGGAGTTGTCGTCGGTACGGTGTTCACGTTGATCGTTCAATCGTCATCAGCGACGATCGGTGTCCTCCAGGAACTATACGCTGGTGGTTCGATCGACTTGAAGGCCGCTCTACCGGTCTTGTTCGGTGATAACATTGGGACGACAATCACAGCGGTTCTCGCTGCACTCGGTGCGTCAGTCGCGGCTCGTCGCGCAGCTGCGGCCCACGTCATCTTTAACTTGGTCGGGACGGCCATGTTCTTGATTATCTTACCGCTCTTTACGCAATACATTTTCTGGATTACAAATTTCCTTAACATTGAGGCGAAGATGCAAATCGCCTTCGCCCACGGTACGTTCAACGTCGCCAACACATTGATCCAGTTCTGGTTCATCGGGACAATTGCCTGGGTCGTGACGAAACTTGTACCAGGCGAAGATTCAATCGTTGATACGAAAGCGCAACACTTGGACCCAATCTTCATTCAACAGTCGCCTTCAATCGCGGTCGAACAAGCTAAATATGAAGTCATCCGCATGGGTGATTTCGCGAAGCTTGGTCTTGATGAGGCACGTTCTTATATGGAGACTGGTGACAAGAAGCACGCGGAAAAATCAGCGCACATTGAAGATGCGTTAAACTCGCTGAACTCTAAAATTACGGATTATCTTGTTCAACTCGCGGCCGTCGATTTGACGGAGCACGAATCACAACAACATAAGACACTCATGCATGCCATCAACGATATCGAGCGAATCGGTGACCACGTTGAGAACATCATCGAGTTGATCGACTATAAGACGGCGACACGCATCACGCTCTCGCCGGGAGCTCAAAAAGAATTGACGGAAATGTATGATCTGACACGGGCCACACTCGAGAAGTCACTCCAAACGCTCGCGAGCGGTGACATGGTCGAGGCGCGTCAAGTCATCGAGATGGAAGCGAAACTCGACATGCTCGAGCGCCAGTTCCGCAAAAATCATGTCGTTCGTTTGAACACAGGTGAATGTGACGGCCAAGCTGGTATGTTCTTCGTCGATATGCTCTCGAACCTTGAGCGGATCGGTGACCATGCGATGAACATAACGGAAATCACACTCGAAGACGCAACGAACGAAGTATCGGTCTAACGTTTCGAAAAAGTTCTGCTACTTAAGTTATAAGTAGTAGGACTTTTTTTCGTACATATGACTTTTCATTGACAGTGGCGGCTTCATTCAGTATATTATTACTGTATAACAACGTGGCGGTGTAGCTCAGCTGGCTAGAGCGTACGGTTCATACCCGTGAGGTCGTGGGTTCGACTCCCTCCGCCGCTACCAATAAGGACCCTTAGCTCAGCTGGTTAGAGCAGACGGCTCATAACCGTCCGGTCGTAGGTTCAAGTCCTACAGGGTCCATCAAAGACAGCTTTCTGATGAAAGCTGTCTTTTTATTTACATTTTTGTTTTCAAAAGTGAAGACGTGGGTAAATATTCGTTAGCATTTTATTTTTGAAAAATATGAAACGAGGCGAAGTAAGATGGAACGAAATCATACGATGATGCAATTTTTTGAATGGCACGTCCCGGCTGACCAAAAGCATTGGAAGCGATTGAAAGAACGTGCTTCTAAGTTGAAAAAAGCAGGAATCACCGCACTTTGGTTGCCACCTGTCACAAAAGGTCAAAATGATGAGGATACGGGATATGGTGTCTATGATTTGTATGATTTAGGCGAGTTTGATCAAAAAGGGACCATCGCTACAAAATATGGGACGAAGCAAGAGCTGCTTGAGGCGACGAAACACGCCCAAGAGCTCGGGATGCAAGTATATATGGACGTCGTGTTGAACCATAAAGCTGGAGCCGACGCAACCGAGAAGTTCGACGTGTTAGAAGTCGACTCGGAAGACCGGACGAAAGTGTTGTCGGAAGAACCGTTTGAGATCGAAGGGTGGACGAAGTTTGATTATAAAGAACGAAACGATAAGTACTCGTCGTTCAAATGGAACTTCCATCATTTCAACGGCACGGACTATGACGCGGCGAGCGAGCATAGGGGTATCTTCTTCATCTTAGGCGATAACAAAAAATGGAATGACAACGTCGATAGTGAGTTCGGCGTATACGATTATCTGATGTTCGCGAACATTGACTATCATCATCCGGAAGTCCAGGAAGAAGTGTTAAGTTGGGGCAAGTGGTTCATCGAAGAGACGAAATGTGACGGCTTCCGTCTCGATGCGATCAAACATATCAACTATGATTTCGTCAAAGAGTTCAGCCAAACGATGAAAGATGAAAAAGGTGAGAACTTTTACTTGGTCGGTGAGTTTTGGAAGTCAGAGCTCGAAGATTGCCGCGCCTTTTTAGACAACATCGACTACCACGTCGATTTGTTCGACGTGCCGCTCCACTACAATTTGCAACGTGCCTCGATCGAAGGCGCATCGTTCGATTTGCGGACGATTTTTGACGACACGCTCGTCCAGTCCCACCCGTTTCACTCGGTCACGTTCGTCGACAACCATGACTCACAGCCGGCCGAGGCGCTTGAATCATGGGTCGAAGATTGGTTCAAACAAAGTGCTTACGGTCTGATCTTGCTTCGCCGAGACGGTTATCCGTGCGTCTTCTACGGGGATTACTACGGCATCAACGGGCCCCACCCGACTGAAGGGAAGAAACAGGCCATCGATCCGCTTCTGTACGCACGTCGCGAAAAAGCATACGGGCAGCAAGATGATTACTTCGATAACGAGAACGTGATCGGCTGGGTCCGACACGGTAGCGAGGACATCGAGCGCTCAGGTTGTGCCGTCATCATCTCGAATAACGAGGAGGCGGAGAAACGGATGTACGTCGGGGAATATCGTGCCGGGGAGAAATGGGTCGACTTGACGCAGACGATCGATGAAATCATCGAGATTGACGAAGATGGAAAAGGGGTATTTAAAGTAGCGGCAGGATCGATCTCGGTCTGGGCGTTGCCGGACGAAGAGGTGGAATAAGCCTTTACAATTGAGTAAGCCGTCACAAATCTGTTACATTTAAAGCGAACGTTGTTCAAACCAATTTAAAGGGGGATTTTAGTTATGGCTAAATTTGAATTACCACAACTTGATTACGCATACGATGCACTCGAACCACACATTGACGCACGCACGATGGAAATCCACCATTCGAAACACCACAACGCTTACGTCACGAACGTGAACAATGCACTCGAAGGAAAAGATGTAGAGTACTCTTCACTTGAAGACTTGCTCCAAAAACTCGATTCGCTTCCTGCTGACATTCAGACAGCTGTTCGTAACAACGGCGGCGGCCATTGGAACCACTCGTTCTTCTGGAAGTTGTTGAAGAAAAACGAGAACGGGACACCAACGGGCGAACTCGCAACGGCGATCGACGAAGCGTTCGGCAGCTTTGACGCGTTTAAAGATGAGTTCACGAAAGCCGCTACAACTCGTTTCGGTTCAGGTTGGGCTTGGCTCGTCGTCAAAGGCGGCAAGCTCGAAGTCACGTCGACACCGAACCAAGATTCACCGATCATGGAAGGCATCACGCCGATCCTCGGACTCGATGTTTGGGAGCACGCGTACTACTTGAACTATCAAAACCGTCGCCCGGACTACATCCAAGCGTTCTTCCACGTCATCGACTGGGATTACGTCGCGAAGCTTTACGCTGACGCCAAATAATGACACGATCCCGAGATTCGGTTGAATCTCGGGATTTTTTCTACATTTCATTAATTTGTAAACAAATTATGATATAGTGAAAATCGAGTCTGAAAATAGAAATACAGAAAAGTATAATATAGAAGCAACTGAATGTGGAAGGAGATAACTGAATTGGCTAGACACCGTGTGAAAGTGCCGAAAAAACGGCGTAACCACCTTCCGTTACGGTTAAATTTATTGTTCTTTATCGTCTTCATCTTGTTTGCGACGTTGATTTTTCGGTTAGGCGTCGTCCAAATCGTCAACGGAGAGTTGATCGCCCGAGAAGTTCAAAAGACCGAGTCGAGCAAGATCAAGTACGAGGTGCCTCGCGGCAAAATCTACGATCGGAACGGGCAAGTGTTGGCCGACACGATCTCGAACTATTCGGTCATGTACCGTCGCTCCCAAGTGACGAAAACGGAGGAGCGTCTCGATGTTGCGGTCAAACTTGCTAAGATCGTCGACATTCCGGAGAAAGACCGCAAAGTGACCGAACGGGACCGCAAGGACTATTGGATCGCCATCGATCCCGAGCGCTCGCAAGAACGAGTTCAATCGCTTCTCGCCGAGCTGCCGGAAGAAGAGCGGGCCGCCTTGTCGAACCAAGCAGTCGATCAGTTGCTGCTTGATTCAATCACACAAGCAGAGATCACGTTCGATGATGCGACCGAAGAGATCATCGCCATCAAACATAATATGGAGAGCGGGTACGCGTTAGACCCACAAGTCATCAAGATCGGCGCGTCGCCGAAAGAGATGGCTTTGATCGAAGAAAACTTGGAGCTGTTGCCAGGCGTCAGCGTCGAACCGTATTACCAGCGGGCTTATCCGTTCGGTGAAACGTTCCAAAGTTTCCTCGGAAGCTATCGTCAAATCCCGGCCGAGCAACGGGCCTCGTATCAAGCGAAAGGCTACGGGTTGAACGATCGGGTCGGGACGTCTTATCTCGAGCAGCAATATGAAGATATTTTACGCGGGACCCCGGCCTATGACGTGTTCACGACGTATAAAGGCCAACCGGTCGGTGAGCCTACGCGCGTGAGCGGTAATCCCGGAAAAGACATCATCTTGTCGACGGACATCGAATTCCAAAAAGAAGTCGATGAGATCTTGAAGAAGGCGATCCGTGCCGGGCGTTCGGGGAGTCCGCACTTCGACCGGGCTTTCGTCGTCGTCATGAATCCGAAGACGGGCGAGCTGCTCGCTTTGTCTGGGCAAGAGTTAGATCTTGAGACGAACGAGTTTAAAGACGTCTCGACAGGAACCGTGCTCCGGGCGAGCCAAATCGGCTCGACGATCAAAGGGGCGACCGTCGCGTTCGGACTTGAAGAAGAAGTCATCAAGCCGGGCGAATACATTTACGACGCGCCGATCCGCATCGGGTCTTCGCTCAAATCGTCTTACCGGAACATGGGGAACATCAACGACCTCGATGCGCTCGCCATGTCGTCGAACATTTACATGTTCCAGATCGCGCTCAGGCTCGCCGATTATTACTCGACCGGCCAAATCGTCGGTGACAACGTCACTGAGGCGTTCAATACGATGGAGCACTACTATAAACAGTTCGGACTCGGGATCGAGACGGGCATCGATCTTCCTTACGAATCAATCGGTTTCCGGAGCGTACCCGACCGCGTCACACTGTTGATGGATATGTCGATCGGTCAGTTCATCTCGTACACGCCGATCCAACTCGCGCAATATACGTCGACGCTTGCCAACGGCGGATATCGGGTGCAGCCGCATCTGTTAAAAGAGATCATTGAACCGGGCTCGCTCGATGAGATGAACAAACAAGTCGTCAGCACGTTCCAGCCGAAAGCGCTGAACAAAGTCGACATCCGCGACGAGTTCATCCAGCGTTCGCGTCAAGGCTTCCGTCAAGGGGTCGAGAGCGGGACGTCGCGGATTCTCCAACAGACGGGGATGACGGCGGCCGGTAAGACCGGGACCGCGCAAGCGATCGCGGAAGGGCCGGACGGCCAAGCGAAACGAAACGATAAAGGTGAGCCGATCAAGACGCTTAACTCGAACCACGTCGGCTGGGCTCCGTACGACGACCCAGAGATCGCGTGGGCAATCATCATGCCAGGTCTTGAGGCAGAAGGCGTCAACACGCGCGTCGCCCATGACATCATGAAAGTATATTTTGATTTAGAAGACGTCCAAGCACAGCTCCAGTAAAGAAGTCACTTCGGTGGCTTCTTTTTTTATCTTTACAATTCTTTTACGTTCCGTTTATTTATCGTTAATAGTAGTTTATTAGGATGTTAATTGTAGGACGAAACAACAGACCCACAACACAAATCAAAGCAAACTCAAGGAGGACGTCAGAAATGTCTTGGATGAAAAAATCAGCTTTACTCGCTTCAATCACTTCGGTGGCCATCGTCGGTGCCGCGTGTGGAAACAATGAAGAAGAAAACGGTGGAGCCGAAGGAGACGCACTTTCAGGTAAAGTCGTCATGGACGGTTCGTCTACCGTATTCCCAATCATGGAAGCGGTCGCTGAAGAGTATTCAGCTGAACAGCCAGACGTTGAAGTAACGGTCGGTGTATCTGGAACGGGCGGCGGCTTCAAACGTTTCGTGACCGGGGAGACAGACTTCTCGAACGCATCGCGTGAAATCAAAGAAGAAGAAGCAGCCGAAGCTGAAGCGAACGGCGTCGAGTACACAGAAATCGCGGTCGCGCTTGACGGATTAGCGGTTGTCGTCAACCCAGAGAACGATTGGGCCGATGACATCACGATGGATGAGCTCAACAAGATGTGGACAGATATGAACGTGAAGACATGGAAAGACGTCCGCTCGGACTGGCCAGATGAAGAGATCTCATTCTTCTCACCTGGTAAAGACTCAGGTACGTTCGATTACTTCAACGAAGCAGTTCTCGATGATACAGACGTTCGCCAAGATGCACAGTTGTCAGAAGACGACAACGTCCTCGTAACAGGAGTTGCCGGAACGAAAAATGCGATCGGTTTCTTCGGATACGCGTACTACATTGAAAACGAAGGCACGTTGAAATCGTTGAAAGTAGACGGCATCGAGCCGACAGCTGAGAACGTGACATCGTTCGAATACCCACTGTCACGTCCAATCTACACGTACGTGAACAACGCCTCGATGCAAGAAAAGCCGCAAGTTGTAAACTTCGCACGCTTTATGAACGAAAATGCCGGAGCACTTGCTGAAGAAGTCGGCTACGTCGCGATGGAGCAAGCAAGTTACGATGAGAACGCTAAACTGATTGATGAACTCGCTGGTGAATAAATAGAGCAAATGGCAGAAGGTGAGAGACTCTCTCGCCTTCTCGCCATGCTTTCTAGTATGAAGAGGTAGGGAGCGATAAACGAGATGAACGAATCAAAAAATGAGTTCTCGATTCGAGAGATGATTAACGCGAATAAGCAAAAAAAATATAGTACGACGAACGTGTTTGACAAAATCATGCCGTTCTTATTATTCTTGAGCGCATTTGTCTCGGTCGTCACGACGATCGGGATTGCTTTGACGCTCGGCTTCGAACTGTTCAAGTTCTTTGAAAAAGTCCCGGTACGCGACTTCCTAGGCTCGACCGAATGGTACCCGCTCAGTGCGGACCCGAGTTTCGGTGTTTGGGCGCTCGTCATGGGCACACTCCAAATCACGCTCATCGCGATGATCGTGGCAGTGCCGCTCGGACTCGCATCGGCCATTTATTTGAGCGAGTACGCGTCTGAACGGGCCCGGACGATTCTCAAGCCGATCCTTGAAGTCCTCGCCGGTGTTCCGACGATCGTCTTCGGGTTCTTCGCCTTGTCATTCGTCACACCGATCTTGCAGTCGCTCATTCCAGGGTTGAAGATCTATAACGCCCTCAGTCCAGGGATTGTCGTCGGCATCATGATCATCCCGATGATCGCGTCGATTTCGGAAGACGCGATGAGTGCCGTTCCGAAAAAGATTCGTGACGGGGCACTTGGCCTCGGTGCGACACGTCTAGAAGTCGCCCTCAAAGTCGTCATGCCAGCCGCGCTCTCAGGGATCATCGCTTCGATCGTCCTCGGGATGAGTCGAGCGATCGGTGAGACGATGATCGTCACGATCGCGGGTGGGTCGCAACCGAACTTCGAGTTCAACCCGCTCGACTCGATCCAAACGATGACGGCGTATATCGTCCAGATCGCCAAAGGTGACGCTGGTTACGGGACAATCGAATACTATAGTATCTATGCGGTCGGTGCGCTTCTATTCATCTTTACGCTCGTGATGAACTTGTTCGCGAACTGGGTGACGCGCCGCTTCAGAGAGGAGTACTAATATGGCTTTGCCGAACAGTGAGTTCAAGAATACGAAGAACTATATTGACCATGAGACCGTATCGCGACGGATTAAAAGTCGCCTACGATTGAACGAAATCTTTAAGTACATCTTTTTAGCGGGGCTCATCTTCGCCTTGCTCGTCTTATCGACGCTTATTTATGACGTGATCTCAAAAGGTGGCGGATGGGTCAATCTCGACTTCCTCCGCAACTTCCCGTCACGCCGCGCCGAACAGGCCGGTCTTTATCCGGCTTTGATCGGGACGCTTTGGCTCATGATGCTAATCGTGCCGATGGTGTTTATCGTCGGTGTCGGTGCCGCGATTTACTTAGAAGAGTACGCACCGAAAAACCGGCTCACGTCGTTTATCGAAGTGAACATCTCGAACTTGGCGGGTGTCCCGTCGATCGTGTTCGGTTTGCTCGGATTGACGTTCTTCGTCCGGACGGCCGGACTTGGCAGCTCGGTCATGACGGGTGCGCTGACGCTCGGTCTGATGAGTTTGCCGATCGTCATCGTCGCGTCACAAGAAGCGTTACGGTCTGTTAAGATGGAGCTACGTCACGCGTCGCTCGCAATGGGTGCCTCGAAATGGCAGACGACGTTCAACGTCGTGTTACCGTCAGCCATTCCAGGGATCATCACAGGGATCATCTTGGCCGTATCCCGGGCCATCGGCGAGACGGCACCGCTCATCATGATCGGAGCGGCAACGTTCATCTCGACGACACCGAACAATGTATTTTCAGACTTTACGGCGCTCCCGATTCAAATTTACAGCTGGACGAGCCGTCCGCAAGCTGAATTCCAAAACATTGCCGCTGCCGGCATCATCGTCTTGATGACACTGCTCATCACGATGAACTCGGCCGCAATCTATATCCGCAACAAGTATACAAATCGACATTAAGTCGTAGCAGTAAACGAGGAGGACTCTCGAGATGATGAAACAAACAGAGCTTAAAGGAGATCATAACGTGAATACAACGACGACCCAACCGACCGAGACCGTGATGCAAAAAGACAGTGCTTATGTCGTGAACAATTTGAACTTATGGTACGGCGACGATCAAGCATTGATTGACGTCAATCTCGACATTAAGAAAAACGAAGTGACGGCCATCATCGGTCCGTCTGGTTGTGGGAAATCGACGTTTATCAAGACGTTGAACCGGATGGTCGAACTCGTCCCGACGGTACGGACGAACGGGGAGATTCTTTACCATGGCCGTAACATTTTTGATCGTGACTATAGAGTTGAAGATCTCCGCACGTCGGTCGGGATGGTGTTCCAGCAGCCAAACCCGTTCCCAAAATCCGTGTACGACAACGTCGCGTACGGACCGCGCACGCACGGGATCAAAAACAAAAAAGTGCTCGACGAGATCGTCGAACGCTCACTGCGCGGCGCCGCGATTTGGGAAGAAGTGAAAGATCGCTTGAACGAGAACGCCTACGGTCTCTCGGGTGGTCAGCAACAGCGCCTTTGCATCGCCCGGACACTTGCGATTGAACCAGACGTCATTCTTATGGACGAGCCGACGTCAGCGCTTGACCCGATCTCGACACTTAAAGTTGAAGAGCTCGTCCAAGAGTTGAAAGAACAATATTCGATCATCATCGTCACGCACAACATGCAACAGGCAGCACGTGTGTCTGACAAGACGGCGTTCTTCTTGAACGGGGAAGTCGTCGAGTTCGACGCAACCGATAAAATCTTCTCGAATCCAACGGACAAGCGGACTGAAGATTACATTTCTGGCCGGTTCGGTTAAGAGGGGGAGATTACTATGGCACAAAATCGCGCATTTTTTGATGTTAAATTACACGAACTAGAAGAGAAAGTCGTTCACTTGGCGAACTTGACGATGCGCCAAACGGCGACAGCGATCGAGGTGCTTGAGAAACGAGACCTCACGCTCGCTCAGACGGTGATCGACAACGATAACGAACTAGACGACCTCGAACTCGAAATCAACGACCAGGCGATTCTCTTGATTGCCAAACAACAACCGGTCGCGACCGATCTTCGTCGCTTGATCGTGACGATGAAGTCCGCGACCGATCTTGAACGGATTGCGGATTACGCGACGAACATCGCCAAAGCCGTTACGCGAATCGAGCACGTCCCGTACTTGCTTGACATTAAGCCGCTCAAGCAGATGGCCGAACAGTTGATCGATATGCTTGAACTCGCAACCCGTGCCTATCGTAAAGGTGAAGCCAGCCGGGTCCGTGAGTTGAATGAGATGGACAAAGTCATCGATGATCTCAACTTACAGGTGATCAAGCAATATATCGGAAGTCTACCGACGATGACGGTCGGAACGAACGATGTTTATGAGTTTGCAAACATCGCCCGCTATCTCGAACGGATGGGCGACCATGTGACCAATTTCGGGGAACATTTGATTTTTCTCGAAAAAGGGAAGCATTATGATTTAAATCAGTGATAAAAGTGGTAAAGAACAACAGGTCTGTTGTTCTTTACTTTTTTTTGTGCAGGAATTCACTGAAAAAGAACGAATACGTAAAGCATATGGATTTTTTTTTGGAAGGGAGCCAGACATAAATGGAAGAGAAAATCGTATCCTTGAAACAACAAGGGCTTACGTTAAAACAGATTGCAGAACAATTAGACATGCCAGTCGGAAAAGTCCAGTACGCATGGCGTAAATGGCGTTCCCAGAACGGTGAGGTCACCAAGCCGACAACCGCTCCTAAAAAATCTTCTAATGAAGGGAAGGATAGAATGAAACGAAACGAGAAAGAAGCTCCAACAGTGGGGCAGGTCGCCTCGACACTCCATCACGAAGAGCCGAAGCAGTCACCGCTCCTTGAAACAGGTCCAGACGGTTTTTGGAAGCTTCCAGACCGCTACGATGTCGACCTCATGCACGCGGTCGTCCAATCCCCGAACGCGGTCTATGTTTTTTGGGAAGTGTCAGACGCTGTGAAAGAGACGCTGACGATGCAGTTCATGCGGCCGTGGGAAGATTTGCCGAAGGCGTTCCGCATCTTAGACATCACACTGCTCGATTACACATCTGGTCATGCGAACCGGTCTTATACGTTCGAGTTGCCGGAAATGACGAACAGCTGGTTCGTCCGTCCGCTCGACCCGAACACGACGTACGTCTTCGAATTCGGGATTCGGACGATGGAAGGTGAATTTCTTCCGCTCGTCGCCTCGATGCCGATTGATACGCCGCGGAACGAACCGGCAGGAGTCGGACGTTTTGCCGAGCCGGTCAGACGTTGGCAATTCGGTGAAGTCGAGTCACCAGAACTACTCGATACGTTACCAAAATATTCTGCATACCGCTGCGTACGCTGAGGAGGACACACTATGAAACCAGGTTATTTTTCACTCGTCCTACATGCCCATCTTCCGTACGTGAGGCATGAAGAGAAACACCGGCTAGAAGAGCGCTGGGTATATGAAGCCATCTCCGAGACATACATCCCGATTCTGTGGCAAGTCGATCGACTTCAACGGCCGCTGCATTGGACGGTCAGTATCTCTCCGCCCGTCGTCGAAATGCTCGCCGACCCACTCGTCCAAGATCGCTATCTCGGGCATTTAGATGAGATGCTTGAACTGATCTCAATCGAACTGGCTGAGGGTCGGAGCGAACAAGAAGTCGAGACGCTTCATTTTTACGAACGCCGTTATCAAGACTTGAAGAACACGTTCCTCCATTGGGAGAAAAATTTGAACCATGCGTTCCGTACATATCGTGAGCAAGGCTTCATCGATATGGTCACATGTACGGCGACACACGGTTTCAACCCGCATCTGTTCACCGATCAGGCGGCACGGGCCGAGATTCGGACTGGATTGAACTGCTTCGAGCGGCATTACGGCTTCCGTCCGACCGGCATTTGGTTACCGGAATGTGCGTATACGCCAGGAGTCGACCGCATCCTCTATGAGGAAGGGATTCGCTACACGTTCGTCGATGAGCACGCGTTGCTCGAAGCCGACCCGACGCCGGACAAAGGCATCGGTGCGCCTGTCTATTCGCCGCACGGAGTCGCTTTATTCCCACGTGATCAAATCATCTCCGGGAAGATTTGGAGTTCGATGATCGGTTATCCGGGGCATCCGGACTATCGCGAGTTTTATCGCGATCTCGCCTACGACCGGGACTGGGAATACATTCAAGCGTTCATGCATCCAGAGGGCATCCGCTTCGACACAGGTCTGAAGATGCATCGCATCACGGGCGACAGCGACGAAAAAGACTTTTACGTCCGCGGATGGGCCGAACATCAAATCGATAATCACGCGACCGATTTCGCCGAGACGCTCGCGGCGCATTTAGAAGCGCACGGTGGACAAACGTTCCCGCCGTTCCTCGTCACGGCACCGTTTGACGCCGAACTGTTCGGCCATTGGTGGTTTGAGGGCCCTGAATTTTTAGGGCAAGTCGCAGAGCGACTAGAGGCATACGGGATTGAGACGATCACGCCGGCACTCTTCCTCGAGCGTCATTTCCAAGACCTGCAAACAGTACAAGTTTCGATGAACACGTGGGGCCGGAAAGGTTACGGCGATGTGTGGATCAACGAACGCAACGAATGGATGCTCAGACATTTGCACACGATGGAAACGCAACTCGTCAAAGACGTAGCCGACTATCGGAACACCTCGCCACTCGCCGACCGGGCTTTGAGACAGCTCATTCGTCATTATGTGCTCTCAGTCTCGAGCGATTGGGCGTTTATCTTGGACGGCCAGACGACGGCGCAATACGCCGCCGAACGTTTCCGCGAACATACCCGTCTGTTTGCCGAACTCGAGACGGCGCTCTACGAAGGCAAGCTATCGGATCGCTTGCTAGACGAGCACTACACGGTCTATCCGTTCTTAGACGACGTGGATATTGATATCGATACGTTCCTATCTCCACACGACTATTATGTGACGCAGGAGCGTGGCGAAGAAGGTGAGGTCATTCTCGTCCTCACGCCAGAATATACAGGCAATATAGTGGGCGACCTCGGTCACCGCGTCGTCGCTGAAGTCGAGGCACGAGCGGCTGACGGGGAGACCGTTTACGTCCTCACGCCGCACAGTGAGGGATTGCCTGAATACGAGCGCCACAATCGCGTGCACGTGTACCGGGTCCCACTCACGAGTCCGTTTCTAGAGCATGTCATGAACCAAATCGCTGCTCAGAACGTCGCCTACGTGAAACTCGTCCAACAGTTACAGACGATGGTCAACTTCAAAGCGGTCCATCATTTTGATTGGATGACGATTCCAGCGGCACGTTCACTTGCGAAGTCACTAGATGTTCCGTTATACTCAACTATGTTGTCATTTGAAACGACCCGCAACCCGCACGGGCACGGTGGCCTGTTCGATGCGATCCATCGCATTGAGAACGGCGTCCTCTCGGAAGCTGATACGGTTTATGTCGGTGAACAGCTCTCGATCGAGGAGCTCGCGACGCGGTATGTGATCGGCGATAACGTAAAAACGTGCCTACCGCTCGACGCGTCACCGTACGGGCAGAAACGTTTGAAAAAGAACGTGAAATAACCTTGCTTTTTCAAAAAAAACTTGGTAGGATAATTGAGTATGCTTAGACTGTAAAGCAAAAGCACTTGATACAACATTAGTAAGATGGGAGTGAAAGATATGCGCGTTAAAATCACACTAGCTTGCACAGAAACAGGCGATCGCACGTACATCACGAAGAAAAACAAACGTAACAACCCAGAGCGCCTCGAATTGCGCAAATACAACCCACGTCTCCGTCGTCACACGCTTTACCGCGAAGTGAAATAATTGAGACCGGCCGTCACTCATGTGGCGGCCTTTTTTTTTCGATAGGAGGAATAACAAATGACAGCTAAACAAGAGCTCCGAAAAGCGGTTCATGTGAATATTCGCGTGCTCACCGATCGTGACGGGCGTGATGAAGCGATCCTACATACCGTGGCGTCGCTCCCTGAGTGGCAACAAGCGTATACGGTCGCACTCACATTGTCACTCGACCTTGAAGTGAATACGCGTCCGCTCATCGATACAGCTTTAAAAGCAGGAAAATCGGTGTTGGTGCCGAAAGTAACGAAACAGGGGCTCACGTTCCACGAAATCAGGACGTTCAGCGACCTCGAGCCGGGGGTAATGGGTATTCTCGAGCCGACGACCGCGGAAACCGACCTCGACATCGATGTCTGTATCGTCCCAGGCCGTGTCTTTGACCGTTCTGGATATCGGATCGGTTGGGGCGGGGGTTATTACGACCGTTTCTTAGCGACATATCGCGGTGCGACGATCGCGCTCGCCTACGACGTACAAGTGCTCGACGAAATACCGATCGAACCACACGACATACCTGTCGAACTGATCGTGACAGAAAGGGAAATGATTCGATGCTCTCAATCGTCCTCGTAACTTGTCTAGTTGCACTGGCCGGATATCGTCTCCGGTCGTTGACGTTCTCTGGGGCGATCTTGACGATCGTGACAGGGACGGTCATCGGGTTTGGTTTTGGCTGGTTCGGGCTGTACTTGCTCGGTGTGTTCTTTTCGACGTCCTCGCTCGCTTCAAAATATCGCGCCCGCGACAAGGCGTCGGTCGATGACATCGTCGAAAAATCCGGACCGCGTGACTTCGTGCAAGTGCTTGCGAACGGAGGAATCGCTATGCTCACCGCCGTCGGAATGGCGATGAATTCGAACGAGGCGTGGCTATTCGCTTACGTCGTTTCAATCGCGGCGGCGACGAGTGACACGTGGGGGTCCGAGTTCGGCGTCCTCGCATCGCGCCGACCGCGCTCTATTTTGACATTGCGTGAAGTTGAACCGGGGACGAGCGGTGGTGTGTCACCGTTCGGTACGCTCATGTCCGTCGCCGGCGCGACGATCATCGTCCTGGCATCGCTCCCGTTCTTAAACATAACGATGGGCACGCTATTTCTATTGATTGCGCTCGGTCTGAGCGGCAGCGTCGTCGATACGTTGCTCGGTGCGACCGTGCAACGGAAGTATCGCTGTCGGACGTGCCGAAAACTGACGGAGAAAAAGCTGCATCACGGCGAAGCGACCGACTATGTATCTGGATGGCGCTTTCTCGGCAACGACGCCGTTAATTTCTTGGCGATCGCTTCCGCGGCGGCGATTAGTTTTCTTGTTTTCGCATAAGGGTAGTACAGAGAATGAGGATGTTTCAAACGAATGTGAATTTTGTCACAATATTGCCAAACTGAAAACGGTTTCTCTTGTATTGACTGTTTGTGAATGATGTTACAATCTAGGTGTAACAGACAAAACAAAAACATGAAACAGATTGTTTGAAGGGTGGAAAAACAACATGGAAACATTAAATCATGCAAAAGTAACACGGGTCGCTCTCGTCGGGGCCGGAGCGGTCGGTGCAAGCTTCGCGTATCAATTGACGACAGCGAGCCTATGTGAAGAACTCGTCATCATCGACATCAACAAGGCGAAAGCAGAAGGCGAAGCGATGGACTTGAACCACGGCGTCTCGTTCGCTTCGTCACCGATGCGCGTCTGGGCTGGAGATTACACGGACTGCGGTGCTGCAGATATCGTCGTCATCACGGCCGGCGCTCCTCAAAAACCAGGTGAGACACGTCTCGACCTCGTTGAGAAAAATGCGAAAATCATGAAATCGATGATCACTGAAATCATGGCGTCTGGCTTCGACGGTATCATCATCCTCGCGTCAAACCCGGTCGATATCATGACACACTTGGCTTGGAAATACTCGGGTCTTCCGAAACATCGCGTCTTCGGTTCAGGGACTGTCCTCGATACGTCACGCCTCCGCTACATGCTAGGTGATTACTTCAACGTCGATCCGCGCAACTGCCACGCTTACATCATGGGTGAGCATGGCGATACCGAGTTCGCGGCGTGGAGCAACGCCCGGATTTACGGCAAATCGGTCGAACAGTTGCTCGAAGAGAACGACGAGTATACGTGGGAAGACCTTGAAGATATCTACGTCAACGTTCGTGACGCTGCGTACCACATCATCGAACGTAAAGGCGCGACGTACTATGCGATCGGTCTCGGCTTGCTTCGTCTCGTCAAAGCGGTGCTCCGTAACGAGAACACGCTGCTCACGGTCGGTGCCTACTTGGACGGAGAGTACGGCTTGAACGATATTCATATCGGTGTGCCGGCAATCATCAACCGCCAAGGCGTGCGTCAAGTCGTCGAAATCGAGTTATCAGAAGAAGAGAAGCAGAAAATGCTCCATTCGGCAGACGTGTTGTTGAAAACGATGCAACCTGTTTTATAATATATTCGCGATATAGACGTAGTCGGCGTATGCCGGCTACGTTTTTTTATGTGTTGGCACGGACGCCGGACAGATTCAGAAAGCGCCAACTTTTGTCGTCATGATCGAATTGGATTACAATTAAGACAGAAGGAAAGGAGGGGATTCAGTTGACGCAACCGGGATGTTTTTGGGAAGACATTTACCATGCGGTCGAGGCAGGCGGTCGGGTCGAAGGGATACTCGAGCCTTCGCGCGCGCTGCTATTGTTCGACACAAAAGCTGGAGACCTCTATCACCTGTACATAAAGACGGATAAGGCGTGGGCGAACCATGTCGCGATCGAGATCGAGGCGGTTATGAGCTCGTTCCGACTCGCACGACTCGGACGTGCGAAGCTTCACGTCCATATATACGGCGACGCGCTCGTCGATGAGGAGCGACTTGAGACGTTGTCGTTCCAAGTCGCGGCCAAGGTGAGACTCGACAGGCACGCGTGTGGCGATGAACAAGATGAGACCCGGTTTCGGTCGCTCGCGCTCGCACTCGATAAACAGCGAAAAGCCGAACTGAAGAAGCGATTCTCATTCGGTGAACCGCAACTCGTCTATGCGCTCATGATGTTGACGTTTGTCGTCATGTGGCTCGCCGAATCGCTCGGCTCGACGCTCGATCCGAACACGCTCATCCGATTCGGCGCCAAAGTCAATCCGCTCATTGATGAAGGCGAATGGTGGCGCCTCGTCACACCGATGTTCCTTCATATCGGCTGGTTTCATTTTGCGATCAACATGTTCGCGCTCTGGTCGCTCGGCCCGCTCGTCGAACGCATGTATGGGTCACCGAGGTTCTTGACGATCTATCTGTTGGCGGGCGTCATCGCGTCGACCGCCTCCTACGCGTTCAGTGAGGCGATTTCGGCAGGCGCGTCCGGTGCATTGTTCGGTCTCGTCGGCGCACTGCTCTATTTCGGACTGCGTGACCGCTCGCTGTTCATGAAGACGCTCGGCCCACCGTTGTTTATTATGTTAGGATTAAACGTAGGGCTCGCCTTCGTCCTCGGTGCCAGCTTGGACCACTCGGCCCATGCCGGGGGCCTCATCGGTGGATTTTTGATGGCGGGCGTGGTCGGATTACCTGATGAAACGACAAAAAAATGGCGCCTGTTGTTCACGGTGCTCGCTATTGGATTGACCGGGACATTATACTGGCTCGGATATAATCGATGACAAAGGAGTAACAACATGATTGATACGTTAAAACGATTAGTAGAGATTCCAAGTCCTTCTGGAATGACGCACGAAGCAGTCAGTTACGTCGAACGAGAGCTCAAGGACCTCGGGGTCGAGACGAGCCGGTTGACGAAAGGGGCGCTTTTAGCTACGTTTCCTGGACAAAGTGGCCCGGCCCGTCTCTTGACCGCCCACGTCGATACGCTCGGTGCGATGGTGAAGGAAGTGTTGCCGAGCGGACGCTTGCGGCTGACGCAAGTCGGCGGTTACGCCTGGACCGCGATCGAGGGTGAGAACTGTCTCGTCCATCGCGAGGCGGGCGAGGCGGTGGACGGGACGATCCTCGTTCATCAATCGAGTGTGCACGTCTATAAAGACACGAACAGTGCCGAGAGGACGGCGACTAACATTGAAGTACGTCTCGATGCCGACGTTCATACGGCAGACGACGTCCGGGCGTTAGGCATCGAAGTCGGGGACTTCATCTCGTTCGATCCCCGTTTCAAGCAGACGGAGACGGGTTATGTTAAGTCACGCCATCTCGATGATAAGGCGTCGGTCGCCATCCTGCTCGATTTGGCGCGTGACTTGGTCAAAGCGGACTTGCCACATACGGTCTACTATTTGATTTCCAACTATGAAGAGGTCGGCTTTGGCGGGAACGCCGGGATCCCGGACGAAGTCGATGAGTACATCGCAGTCGATATGGGCGCGCTCGGGGACGGGCAACACTCGGACGAGTACACGGTATCGATCTGTGCCAAAGATTCTTCAGGGCCGTACGACCTCGAGTTGCGTCGTCAGTTCACGAAGCTTTGCCGCGACCACGACATTCCGTTCAAAGTCGATATTTATCCGTTCTACGGTTCGGACGCATCAGCTGCGATCCGGGCCGGCTATGACGTAAGACATGCGCTCGTCGGTCCTGGGATCGAGTCGAGCCACAGCTATGAACGGACGCACCAAACATCGCTCGAGGCGACACGAGCGTTGCTGTATCGCTACGCATTGACCGCGATGGGGGAATAATGATGAGAAACTTTTATGACGTGCAACAGTTTTTAAAATCGTTTGGCACAATTATTTACATCGGAGAGCGTGACGCCGAGATCGGTCTCATGATGATGGAGTTAGACGAATTGAACGCCGGTGGGATGATCGAACAGCGCGAGTATGACACGGCAAAGATTATTTTGACGCATGAACTAAAAAATTCAATAGATTGACAGAAAAACCTCTTGTGCAAATGTTTGCACAAGGGGTTTAATAGTGTAGACTATTGAATGAAAGCGATTTATTTGAGACGAGGAGTGGAATGCATGAAGTGGTTATTAGGAATCGACATCGGCGGGACGACGGTGAAAATGGCCGTCCTAGACATGAACGGGATCATTTCAGACAAGTGGGAGATCAAGACGGACATCCGTGATAATGGGGTACATATCCCGACAGATATCGCCGCCTCGTTTGAAGCGTACCTTCAGCAATCGGGAAAAGTGAAGCATGATTTTGCGGGTGCGGGAATCGGAGCTCCGGGATTCATCAACTTCTCAGAAGGTGTCGTCGAATACTCGCCGAACATCGGATGGAAGAACTTTGAGCTCGTTAGCGAATTCGAGAAAGCGGTCGGATTGCCGGCCGTGCTCGAGAATGACGCGAACGCGGCCGCGCTAGGGGAGATGTGGAAAGGCGCCGGTGAAGGAGCGTCTGAACTGCTCGCAATCACACTCGGTACGGGTGTCGGAGGCGGTGTCATCACGAACGGGAACATCGTCCATGGGGCGGCCGGCATGGCTGGTGAGATCGGACATATCACGGTCGAGCGCGACGAGGCGAAAGCGGTCATGTGTGGATGTGGGCGCAAAGGCTGCATCGAGACGATCGCCTCAGCAACCGGCATCGCCCGTCTCGCTTTACAAAAGCGTAAAGGGAGAACGACGTCATTGAACGAGTTAGGTGAAGTGACGGCTCGCGATGTGTTTGAAGCCTATAAAGCGAAAGACGAGGTCGCGACAGAAGTCGTCGAAGAGATGACGGAATATCTCGGGTTGACGATTTCAAACATCGCCAACACGTTGAACCCTAAAATGATCGTGATCGGCGGCGGCGTTTCAAAAGCGAGACAAGCTTTGCTCGAGCCGCTTGATGAACAATTTAAGCGGTTTGCCCTTGAACGGGTATATACGTCGACGACGTTCAAAATTGCCGAACTCGAGAATGACGCCGGGGTCATCGGCTGCGCTTGGCTGGCACGAAAACATTTTTTGCCGACTAGAGTCTAACCTGTAAAGCACACATGCGATTTCGCATGTGTGCTTTTGACGTACAAAGGGAATTGTAAAGGTATGGTTGATTTTTTGTTAAAAAAGGGGTAAGATTTGGACTTGATACTGGACTGTTACCGTTAGTGAAATAGATAACAAGCCAACTACATGTTATTGAACTTATTCATGGCGCATCCTGCTTGAGGACGTCTTAAAACTGAAAAGAGGAGGAGGCCGTCAGATGAAGTCATCTCAAAGCTTATCGAAGCTGACTATGCGACTGAATGAAACGGTCCGCGCTTCGTTTCAAGAATATCGGTTATTTTGGATATTTAGTTTATTACTTTGGACGAAGACGTACGTAGTTTACCAATTTTTCTTTGACATCCCGATTGAAAACACAGCTCAAGCGTTCATCTTGTTGATCAGTCCGATCAGCTCGACCTTGTTCTTGTTCGCTTTTAGTTTCTTCTTTAAAGGAAATAAGCAAAAGTGGGTGCTGTATACCCTTTATGCGGTCGCCTCGTTCCTGTTGTTCGCGGACGCTGTCTACTACCGCGAGTTTACGGACTATTTGACGATGCCTGTCATTTTGCAACCGTCGAACATGGAGACGCTGTCGACTTCATTCATGTCACTGCTTGAATGGAAAGACTTGATCATTCTTGGGGACGTGCTCGTTTTGCCGTTCGTACTACGGAAGATCAATACGTTGCAAACCGCCGCGTCTCACCGCCGGGCGCTCATCACGTTCGTGGCAGCTGTCGCCGTGTTCTTGTTCAACTTGTCGCTTGCTGAGACGGAACGCCCTGAACTGTTGACGCGTTCGTTCGACCGTGAGCTGCTCGTCAAAAACATCGGGACGTTCAACTTCCACGTCTATGACGCGATGCTTCAAACGAAGACGTCCGCGCAGAAAGCGATGGCCGATGGGTCGGAGTTAGCCAAGATTGAAAAGTATACCCGCCAAAACTATGCGGCGCCGAATCCGGATTTGTTCGGAAAATATAAAGGCAAAAACGTGGTCGTCGTCTCGCTCGAGTCGACACAAAACTTCACGCACAATATGAAAGCCGCGAACGGCGAG
Organism: Exiguobacterium sp. SH3S1; assembly: GCF_004337105.1. Lineage (NCBI taxonomy): Bacteria > Bacillati > Bacillota > Bacilli > Caryophanales > Exiguobacterium > Exiguobacterium sp. SH3S1. The sequence goes on from NZ_SJUW01000017.1 coordinate 42,245, forward strand.
TATATCACGCCGAACTTGAACAAGCTGATCGAAGAGTCCCATTACTGGCCAAACTATTACCATACGGTCGGGCAAGGAAAAACGTCAGACGCCGAGTTCGCCCTCGATAATTCGCTGTATGGCCTGCCACGTGGAGCCGTTTACTTCACGAACGCTGATAATGAGTACCAAGCTCTTCCTGAACTGATCAAAGAAGAGAACTATTATTCGGCCGTGTTCCATGCGAACAACAAATCATTTTGGAACCGCGATTTGATGTACAAGAATACCGGTGTCGACATGTTCTATGATGAGAAGAGTTACGACCTTGGGAATCCTGAGGACATGACGGAGTGGGGCTTGTTGGACGATAGTTTCTTTGAACAATCGATTCCGATGCTCGAGGAACTCCCGCAACCGTTCTATGCGAAGTTCATCACGCTCACGAACCATTTCCCGTATACGATGCCGAGCGAGGATTACGAACTCGTGCCGAAATTCGAGACGAACTCGACGACGCTTAACAACTTCCCGCAGGCACTCGCTTACCAAGACTATGCGCTTGGCCTGTTCATCGACCAACTGAAACAGAACGGGATGTGGGAAGATACGATTTTCGTCGTGTACGGTGACCACTACGGCATTTCGACAAACCATAACGACGCGGTGGCCGACTTGCTCGGTAAAGAAGAGTTGACGCCGTATGATGTGGCGAAACTTCAACAAGTGCCGTTCGCCATCCATTTGCCGGGCCAAGAAACAGGCGAAGTCCATGAGACGATCGGAAGTCATATCGACATGAAGCCGACGCTCCTTCACTTGCTCGGCATCGATACGTCGGACTTGGTCGGGTTCGGGAACGACTTGTTCGCTGAAGACCGCAACAGTCGTGCCATCTTCCGAGACGGCACGGTCGTCACGGAAGATTACGTGTGGACGCAATCGATGTGTTACGATGCGACGACTGGAGAAGCGGTTGAAGATACGACACTTTGCGGACCGGTCACGGAAGAAGCCGAAAAAATCCTGCAAATGAACGATGACTTGATCTATTCGGATTTGCTTCGCTTCAAAGAACAAACCGATTAATAATCAAGAGCTAGCGCTGACCGTGAACTGAGCCCTGTTTTTCGGACAGTTTAATAAAAAGTGCGTCGTCTTTTATGCGGCGATCAGATGGCTCCGGTATTGCTCCGGAGTCATTTTTTTTAGGTTCCATTGCTTGCGTTCACTATTGTA
>NZ_SJUW01000018.1:0-19489 GCF_004337105.1 Exiguobacterium sp. SH3S1
TCATTCCGTCGACTTCCCCCCGAAGGGTTCCGTCGATTTCCTGCGCTCGACTTGCATGTATTAGGCACGCCGCCAGCGTTCGTCCTGAGCCAGGATCAAACTCTCCAAAGAATTTGATATAGCTCTTAAAAATGACGAAGCTTGCGCTTCAATCAAAACTTGTAAAACTTTTTTGCCTCATCGTTCAGTTTTCAAAGTTCGTCTGCCGCACTTTCGCGACTTAGATATCTTAACAAGTTTCAACCAAATGGTCAATAACTTTTTTAAGATTATTTTTTTCATTCGCTCTCGGCGACGTCTATTAATATATCAATAAAACTTTAACTGTGCAATAGCTTTATCAAAAAAACTTTAAAAACAAGAAACATTCTTTGTTTTTTTATAGTCTGCGACGTTCCCCTCCCCAGTTCCTTCATTATATAGAGAAAAAAAGACGAGACTTTCGCCTCGTCTCAAGTTCGTAAATTAGAAAGGGACACTTGTCGTCGCTTTGCTTCCTTTAGATAAAAAAAGTATAGTGCTTCAGCCTGCTTCACTTGGGCAGCCAGTTCACCAGTGTCTTCAACGCTCACTTCAAGCATGTGGCGCTTCGCTTCGTACTTCGCCTTCGCATCTAAGAGTTCTCTTAGAAACCGTTGATCATAACTATCCCGCAAAGGTTTGCGAAACCACCTCATAGTTCTCGGCGACCTTCCATCGCTCGGGAGAGGGTTACTTCATCCGCATACTCTAAATCGCCCCCGACAGGAAGCCCGTGCGCCAGACGCGTCACTTTAATCCCGGTCGGTTTGAGCAGTCTCGATAGATACATCGACGTAGCTTCCCCTTCAATGTTCGGGTTGGTCGCCAAAATCACTTCACTGACCGCTTCGTTCTCTTGCAGACGCGTCAGCAAACTCGATACGTTAATATCTTCAGGTCCAATCCCTTCCATCGGGCTAATCGCCCCATGTAACACATGGTACTTCCCTCGATATTCCCGCATCTTCTCCATTGCAATGACGTCTCGTGAATCTTGCACGACACAGATGATCGTTTCATCTCGGTGCGAATCTTTACAGATCGCACACGGATCGACGTCAGTAATATGTCCACACACTGTACAGTATTTAATATCACGCTTCGCACTGACAAGCGCCTTGGCGAACGTCAATACATCGTCCTCTTCCATATCTAATACATGGAACGCTAGCCGAATGGCAGTTTTCGGACCAATTCCTGGCAACTTTGTAAAGCTTTCAATCAAGCGTCCGATTGCTTCAGGGTATTGCAACTCGCATCTTTCCTTTCTTCACTTAAAAACCTGGAAGGTTCATCCCTTGCGTAAAACGTCCCATCTTATCGTTGACGAGTTGGTCGGCTTGTTTCATCGCGTCATTAACAGCCGCTAGAACAAGGTCTTGCAACATATCGACGTCATCTGGGTCGACCGCTTCTTCCGCGATGATGATATCCATTACTTCTTTGTGGCCACTGACGATCACTTTGACCATCCCGCCTCCGGCTGTGCCTTCAACCGTCAAGTCTTTTAACTCTTCTTGCGCTTTCGCCATATCTTTTTGCATTTTCTGCATCTGCTTCATCATGTTGTTCATGTTTCCCATTCCACGCATATCGAGCGCCTCCTTTTAAACTTCTTCGATTTCAACGACATCTCCAAATCGTTCGACAGCTTGAACAATGAGCGGGTCTTCTTCGACCTTCTCTTCTTTATGGTCTGAACGTTCGGATTGTTTACGAAGGATGAATTCGTTTTTTAACTCGACCCAATCGCTCTCGAGCACGGCCATGATTTCTCGACGGATCCCCGTCACTTCGAACAACGCTTGCTCGATCACATCGCGGGTCCGGCCGTTCGAACTGACCTGCTCGTAGTGCCATGTCATCCCATCTTTAAATTGTACCAGTAAGGTGTCACTTGCACAAAGGACAGCTTCACTCTCATAGAACAGCGCGAAAATCGGGCCGTCCACCGTGCGGATGTTGACCATAATGTCTTCCCAACTATCACGGATCGCATTCAAATGCTGCCGCTCAGCCCGTTGCAACAACTGGCGGATCCGCTCTTTCGGAACACGAACTTGCGTCCGCTTCATCACTTTCGGTTTCTCGGCAGCGGTCTCTGTGACCGCTACCCCATTTTTCTTCACTTCATTCAACTCACGACTCAATTCACGTACTTGGTCTTGAAGTTGCTTCATTTGCTCGGTCATCGTTCGTCCTTGTTCGGCGATGCGAATGAACGTCAGCTCGACCAATACTTTCGGATGGTTGGATAAGCGCATTTGTTGCTGACACTCATTCAATTCTTCGATCACTTGAAACAGCTCGTCCGTCGAGGTCGTTTCCACGAATTGGCGGAACGTCTCGTTCGGACGGGCTCGCTCTAGTAAGTCTACCGCTTGTGGAGATGCTTTTAATAGAAGGGCATCACGGTGCACGAACACGAGATCTTCGATAAACCGTTTCAAGTCCTTCCCTTCACGCAACATCGTCTCAAGCGTCTTCAGAATTTGATCGAGTTGTCTCTGTTGCAATCCATAGGCCATATCAAGGAGAGCGTCATCTGTAACCGCACCCGTCACTTCGAGCACTGCCTCTTCCGTCAAACGGCCGTCACTAAACGCAAGCGCTTGGTCAAGCAGACTCAATGCATCACGCATCCCACCGTCAGCAGCACGGGCAATCAGTTTGAGCGCTTCTGGATCATAGTCATAATCTTGGTCGTTCAAAATGTAAGCCATTCGTGTCTGGAGTTGACCGACTTCATGCCGCTTCACATCGAAACGTTGGCAACGTGAGATGATGGTCGCCGGAATCTTATGGGGCTCCGTCGTCGCTAAAATGAAGATTGCATGGGGTGGGGGTTCTTCTAACGTTTTCAATAGCGCATTGAACGCCCCAGTCGAAAGCATATGCACTTCATCGATAATGTACACTTTATAACGCGCTTGCGAAGGCGGATACTTGACCTTGTCTCGAATTTCGCGGATCTCATCGACCCCGTTGTTTGAAGCGGCATCGATTTCGAATACGTCCGGGCTCGTCCCTTCCGTAATCGCCACACAGGTCGGGCACGTATTACACGGTTCCCTCGTCGGCGCCGTTTCGCAGTTGATTGCCTTCGCGATAATCTTCGCGAGGCTCGTCTTCCCCGTACCTCGCGGACCAGAGAATAAATAAGCGTGTGACATCCGTTCTTCGAGTAACGCATTTTGAATCGTGCGTGTGATGTGTATTTGACCGACTACCTCTTGGAATGACTGCGGACGATAGACCCGATACAATGCTTGATACGCCATGTCCCCGCCTCCTTTCATCGTTTCATCTTTTATTTCATCATACAAAAAAATCTACAACCCTGGGGCCGTAGATTAAAGTTATTAAATAAATCTGCCGCGCACCGATTTCTGAAAGCACGTCAATGTGCGTTACTCATGCAGTTTGCTCGGCCCAAGCACCCCTGCGGCACACGGTACGTCACCACTTAAGGCTGCTTCCTTCCGGACCTGACCTGGTTCATGGGTGACCGTTGCGCAGGACTCAGACGTCAACGCCACTTACACGAGGACGGGCCACACCAATGCACTCCCTCGAATCGGAATTCAGTCTCGCTATAGCGGATTGCGAGTTACAGGGCACCGCTACCTCCCCGCCTAGCACGGCAAATGGGTAAATGAAGTTAAGCACTTCTTCGAGTGCTATTACATTATACTGTTTAATCAGATGCGTTGCAACCTCTCTGTTCAAGCCGAGCCTGCTTCTTCCGTTCTCGAAGGCTGCGGAAGAAGGTTGTTAGTAGCTCTCCACATTCTTCTGCTAAAACGTTTTCGGTCACTTCGGCTTGATGGTTGAACCGATCGTCTTGAAGAAGGTTCATGAGTGTCCCGCAACATCCGCCTTTGGGATCGCGGGCACCAAACACGACACGCTTCACGCGCGAGAGGATGATCGCACCCGCGCACATCGGACAAGGCTCTAACGTCACGAACAGTTCACAGTCTTCAAGCCGCCAGTTACCGAGTACCGTATTCGCTGATTCAATCGCAATCATCTCGGCATGCGCCGCCGCCAATAAATCCGTTTCACGCCGGTTATAGCCGGTCGCGATCACGTCTTCTCCTTTAACGATGACACAACCGATCGGGACTTCCCCGATTGCTTCCGCCTTCTTTGCTTCGGCGATGGCGAGCCTCATAAATCGTTCATCTCGTTCCATATTAACACCCCGTTTCTTGTCACATAGTATGAAAAAAAATGAAAATCATTTCGCTCGCCCTATCTTCTTCATTGTGTGCTAGAATGGAACTTGCACTTTGGATAATGGAGGATGACATCATATGTTTATAACGGTAGAGGGACCGATTGGTGTCGGGAAAACGTCACTGGCCCATATCATCAGTCAGCACTTTTCAATGCAGATGCTGAATGAAATTGTAGAAGAAAACCCATTTCTCGGCAAGTTTTATGAAGATATCGAAGAATGGAGTTTCCAAACGGAAATGTTCTTCTTATGCAATCGATTCAAGCAATTAGACGATATCCACAAACACCACTTGAGCCAACAGCAATCCGTCGTTTCAGACTATCATATTTTCAAGAACTTGATTTTTGCCCACCGTTCGCTGAGACCAGCCCACTTGAACAAGTATGAGCAAATCTATAAGATTTTGACACATGATATGCCGAAACCCGATGTCGTCATTTACTTGCACGCCAGTATCGAGACGCTTATGAAACGTGTAGCGTTGCGTGGACGTGAAGTAGAAGAGAACATGTCTCGCGACTACCTCGAACAACTCGCTCGGGATTACGAAACGTTTGTCGAATCGTACCGTGCGACTCACCCCGAAGTGACGATTCTTTCGTTCAGCGGAGACGAACTTGATTTTGTCCAAAACCCGGACGATTTGACGCACGTTCTCACGACGATTGAACGCGAACTAGAATTGACTAAAGGAGCCCAACTAAAATGACCCTGAATGAAAAATATAACATTCCGAATGACACGATCATTACGATCGGTGGAATGGTCGGAATCGGTAAATCGACAATCACGAACTCGCTTGCCGACGCCCTCAATTTCCGCACTTCTCTCGAGAAAGTGGACACGAACCCATACCTCGATAAATTCTATCATGATTTTGAGCGTTGGAGCTTCCATCTTCAAATCTACTTCTTGGCAGAGCGGTTCAAAGAACAGAAGAAAATCTTCCAATACGGCGGCGGCTTCATTCAAGACCGTTCGATTTATGAAGATACAGGCATCTTCGCGAAGATGCACTATGAAAAAGGCACGATGTCGCCGACAGATTACGAGACGTACTCAAGCCTGTTCGAAGCGATGGTGCTCACGCCGTTCTTCCCGCACCCTGATCTACTGATCTATCTCGAAGGCTCATTCGAGCAAGTGCTCGACCGCATTCAGCTGCGTGGCCGTGAGATGGAACAACAAACACCGATCGCGTATTGGGAAGAAATGTACGCCCGCTACACGGAATGGATCAACAACTTCAACTTGTGCCCGGTACTTCGTCTATCAATTGAAGAATATGACTTGATTAACGATCCGGATTCAGTCGAACTCATTCTTGAAAAAATCGGGAAACAATTGACAGTCGCCCGTGAAGCAAAAGTAAGATAAAAAGATGATGCCCCGCTCAAAAGCGAGGCATCATCTTTTTTACGGCTGGGCAATCGGGCGTTTTCGATGTGTCGGTGTTTTCCAAGCCTTCCGGTATCCGTCAATCGTATCAAACACAGCCGCCAGAATCGTGATGGCCACGACCAATCCGAACACCCACCCGAACGAGAACACGTCGTTCGGGACATTTAGTTCGACCCAGTCGATAAAGCGCGGGTCGAACAAGCGCGACGAACCCGCCATCCAAATGATAAAGGCGGCTGAGGCCACGTTATAGATCAAATTGAACGAGGCGAGTGCATACGTCCAACGTCCTTTCACCCATTTCCAAACACCGAGGACGACTTGAAGCAAAATGACGGCTAAGAACAACCAGACCACTTCAAACAAGAACGATTGATTAAAAATCGGGACAATCATCGAAAAACCGTCCCCTGTCGACTCATAAATCCCGAGAAACCGCTCGGCGTTCAAATACACCCCGAACCAAACCGCCGTAAAGAACAATCCGAATCCGGCATCCAATTTACTGATCCGTCCCCCGCGGTCCCGATCACGCAATGTGGACACCTTCCAACTCATGTCAGGGGCGACCGCATCGCTCGGCGCGTAACGCTCAATCAAAAAGAAGACGAGTGTGATCCAAAAGACGAGTTGAATCCCAACGTCCCATAACGTGTCGAACAAATTCGTGAGAAAGATTCCGATTGTCGGCATGGCCGGTCCCGAGAATGTCGGGATGCTCGCCATGAGCAAACCGAAGAAGACTACAGCTATCACGATCGGGACGACGAGCTTGACCACATTGACATACATCGGGAAAAACTTAGGTCCAATCAAATACTGGCCGTCTTTATAACGCGCAGCAACGATGGCCGGATGTCCCATCTGTTCGAGCACGCGCTTCACTTCCGTCTCGGTCGGCTGATCCGGCAGCTTCGCTTCGATATCCTCCCTAATAGCAACGGCAGCTTCGTCTCTCCGCTTCGGCGGGACATGCCTGACCACTTCATCGACATACGCTTCAATCCAGTCCATGACGCTCCTCTCCTTCCTAACGCGCCACCAGTCTCTACCTTATTAAGATTCCCGATTCAAGCCGAGATTAGCCGCTTTTCGCTGTTTCGCCACAAACAAAAAAAGCCGCAGACCGTAGTCTACGACAAAAAAAAACGCATCTGCCTGTGCAGACGCCTAAAAAGCGGAGTTGGTGGGATTCGAACCCACGCGAGCCTTACGACTCCTAACGGATTTCGAGTCCGTCCCCTTCAGCCGGGCTTGGGTACAACTCCAAGCTGAAAAAAGTGTAAAAAAAAAGAAAGTGGAAGAGGTGGTGGGATTCGAACCCACGCGGGCTGTTACACCCCTGACGGTTTTCAAGACCGTTCCCTTAAACCACTTGGGTACACCTCCACGATGTATGCAATTGTTGAGCCTCTAAATAAAAATGGAAGAGGTGGTGGGATTCGAACCCACGCGGGCTGTTACACCCCTGACGGTTTTCAAGACCGTTCCCTTAAACCACTTGGGTACACCTCCACGGCTCGTATGCAGTTGACGAACAAACATCTCGCTCGACATGATTTATAGTACCAACTCAGCAAGCAGATGTCAAACCCTTTTGTAAAAAAACATTTAAAAAAAAGCCTATCCGGAATGATACGTTCGGATAGGCCATTCCTCGTTTAACGGGGAAGTTCAATTTTTTCAATTCCGCCCATGTATGGACGCAGCGCTTCTGGGATGACGACCGATCCATCGGCTTGTTGGAAGTTCTCTAAAATGGCGGCGACGGTCCGACCGACGGCAAGCCCTGAACCGTTGAGTGTATGCACGAACTCCGGTTTGGCATTCACATCACGACGGAAGCGGATCCCGGCACGACGCGCTTGGAAGTCCTCGAAGTTTGAGCAAGATGAGATCTCGCGATATACACCTTGAGCCGGCATCCATACTTCAATATCGTACTTCTTCGCTGCGGTGAAACCGAGGTCGGCTGTACACATGCTGAGTACTTGATATGGAAGACCGAGGCGTTTCAACACTTCTTCCGCGTGTCCTGTCAACAACTCGAGTTGCTCGTAAGACTCTTCTGGTTTGACGAAGCGGACGAGCTCGACTTTGTTGAACTGGTGCTGACGGATGAGACCGCGTGTGTCACGACCGGCAGATCCCGCTTCTGAACGGAAGCAAGCGCTGTAAGCTGTATACGTGATCGGCAAGTTCGCTTCAGCGATAATCTCATCGCGGTGCATGTTCGTCACCGGTACTTCCGCTGTCGGGACGAGGAAGTAATTCGTGTCGGCCACTTTGAACGCATCTTCTTCAAATTTAGGCAACTGACCCGTCCCTGTCATCGCGTCACGGTTAACCATGTACGGTGGGAGCACTTCAGAATAGCCGTGCTCATCGGCATGCATATCCATCATGAAGTTGATCAACGCCCGTTCTAAGCGAGCACCTAATCCTTTATAGAAGACGAAACGGCTTCCCGTCACTTTACCGGCGCGTTCGACGTCGACAATTTTCAAGTCTTCCATCACGTCCCAATGCTGTTTCATCTCAAAATCGAACTCGGGCTTCGTTCCGACTTCGCGGATCGTGACGTTGTCGTCTTCTGTTTCACCGATCGGCGTTGATTCATGCGGGATGTTCGGGATGCTGAGGAGAATCATGTTTAACTCGGCTTCCACTTCACGTAATTCCTCGTCGAGCAACTTGATCTCATCACCAAGGCGGCGTGTTTCAAGGATCGGTGCTTCCGCGTCTTGCTTGTTGCGCTTGAGCTCAGCGATTTGTTTCGTCGCTTCATTTCGTTTTGCTTTCTTCACATCGACCTCGTTGATGAGGTCCCGGCGTTTCTCTTCTAACTCCGGGAAACGGTCGAGCGCACTCAAGTCTTCACCGCGTTGGGCGAGCTTGGTTTTAATCCCTTCAAAATCTTGACGTAATCGTTTGATGTCTAACATAACTAGTTCCTCCTTTTTTGCATAAAAAAGGTGGCACGCCCCTTTCCCGTAGGAAAGGGACGAACCACCTTGGATCCGCGTTGCCACCCTCGTTGCCTAAAACTAGGCCACTCGATGCACGTAACGTGTGCGTGACGTGACTTGTTTCCAAGTCAATGCTCCGAGGCCGATTCAGTTACGTCGTCCCACTAGTTTGCACCAACCACTAGCTCTCTGTAAGTAGATGACTGTAACGTACTTTTCCTCATCGTTGCATCTGTCATTGAATTAATCTTACTTTACAACATCTCGACTCTATCGACAAGACTCAGTTTTCCTAGGACGAGTCGAACCTCCTCTAAAAAGTCTGCGAAGGCCCGGCTCATCCGAGTCAAAAATGAAGCGGTCTCGACTGATTCGGCAGTCACAAGTGTTCCTGTCGGCGGACTCTCGCCGTCAAGATAGCGGACGCTCTCTGAAGGTTCAATCGTGACCGTCCCGACTTGTTGATCGACTGCGACCGGTGCTTTCGTGTCCGGAAGGTCATAGACTGGTTCAGGGACGGCTTGTCCTTTCTCGACGAGCACTTCGAACGCCGCTGTCGTCCGCGCAGCTACCGTTTCAACTTCTCCCTCGGCGACGAATACATTCTCCGGCACGATTTCTCCGGTCCGTAAAATCGGTGTCATGACAAAGTCGCGATAAGCGAACTCATGAAGTGCTTTCGTCGCCTCATAGCGCCCGTTGTCCGTCTCGGCCCCAAGGACGACGGAGAGTACGGTCCGACCATCTCGTGTCGATACGCCGATGAAGCAATAACCGGCGTCATCCGTCGTGCCCGTCTTAAAACCGAGCATCCCTGGATACGCCAAATCGCGGCCTGAAAGCATCCGATTCGTCGCTTCGAATCTGACGCCGTCAATGTCGACATACGCTCGCTTCGTCACGTCGAGCACATCCGGAAATTTCGTCAAGTAGGCGAGCGCCAGCCTCATCAAATCATTCGCCGACGTCAAGTTTTCTCCTGGACGACCTGCTGATACAGAATCTAGTCCCGAGACGTTCGCGAACGTCGTCTGGGTCATGCCGAGCTCGGTTGCCCGCTCGTTCATCTGTTGAACGAACGCTTCTTCCGACCCTGCCACCGCCTCGGACAGTGTCACCGCGGCCTCGTTCGCCGAGCGGATGAGCGCCACGTCATATAGTTCCTTGACTGTATACGGTTTATTGACGAGCGGGATGCGGGCGAGCCCTGGTTTACGCGTCAAGGCCAATGCCGCTTCACTCGGCGTCACTTCTTCGTTCCAACTCAGTTCTCCTGACTCGACTGCCTCCCGAACGAGGAAAGTGGTCATCAGCTTTGTGATCGACGCCGGTGGGAGCATCGCATCTTCATCTTTCGAAAAAAGAACCTGCCCGGTCGTCATATCGACGAGCATCGCACCGCTCGCTTCGACTTTAGGCGCTGCTGAAGCGTTCATCGGAAAAACAATAGTTATAAGGACAGCGCATATGAGCACCGATACAATCCATTTATCTTTCACAGTCTTGCCCCTTTCTGTACGTGTCTCGTTACAGTGTAGCAGAAAAAGACCCCCTAGTTACAGGGAGTCTTCGACTCATGCGAGTTGATGCTTCGTCGCCTTGACGATTTCTAAGAAGTAGCGGTGCATCGACAAGTCATCCGTCAGTTCTGGATGGAACGAACAGGCAACATATTTGTCGTAGCGCACTGCAACGATTGCTTCTTCGACCTCGGCGAGGACTTCGACGTTAGCGTCAACCGCTGCTACTTGCGGGGCCCGGATGAACACTGCTTCAACCGCGTCATCGATTCCTTTGACCGGTAAATCGACCTCGAAACTGTCGACTTGACGTCCGAACGCGTTGCGCTTGACGGTCATCGGGATTTTGCGAAGGTGGGCATCATACCCTTCCACTTCGGTCGCGAGTAAAATCAGTCCGGCACATGTGCCGAACATCGGCAACGATGTGTTCGCACGAAGCGGTTCGAGCAGGTCATAGCGGTCGAGCAGACGACGCATCGCCGTGCTCTCCCCGCCTGGCAAGACGAGTCCGTCGATGCGGTCCAAGTCATCGACCGAACGGACGACGAGCGTATCTGCACCGAGCGCCTCGAGCATGCGGACGTGTTCACGAATCGCACCTTGCATTCCGAGTACACCGATCGTCGTCATCTTACCAACCTCGCGGCGCCATGAGCTCTTCTGGTTTGAGCGTGCGGACGTCGAGTCCTTTCATCGCTTCGCCAAGACCTTTTGACAAGTGAGCGATTCGCTCGTAGTCGTCATGGTATGTCGTCGCTTCAACGATGGCACGGGCAAATTTCTCTGGGTTCTCTGCTTTGAAGATACCTGATCCGACGAAGACGCCGTCCGCACCGAGGTGCATCATGAGTGCCGCGTCTGCCGGCGTCGCGATACCACCTGCTGCGAAGTTGACGACCGGAAGACGGCCCGCTTCACGAATTTGCATGAGCACTTCGAACGGGGCACCAAGGTCGCGCGCTTCTGTCATCACTTCATCGATGCTCATTGAAAGCAAGCGTTTCACTTGTGCTTGGACAGTACGCATGTGACGAACCGCTTCGACGATGTTTCCTGTCCCTGGCTCACCTTTTGTCCGGATCATCGCTGCACCTTCACCGATGCGGCGTGAAGCTTCTCCGAGGTCACGCGCTCCGCAGACGAACGGCGCATTGTAATCACGCTTGTAAAGATGGAACTCTTCATCGGCCGGTGTCAACACTTCGCTCTCATCGATGAAATCGACCCCCATCGATTCAAGGACACGGGCTTCGGCGATATGTCCGATGCGGCATTTCGCCATGACCGGTACAGATACCGCTCCCATGACATCTTCGATGATGGTCGGGTCTGCCATCCGGGCGACGCCACCCATTTTACGAATGTCTGATGGTACGCGCTCGAGCGCCATGACTGCCACGGCTCCTGCTGCTTCAGCAATCTTCGCCTGTTCAGCGTTGATGACGTCCATGATGACGCCACCTTTTTGCATTTCGGCCATTCCACGTTTGACTTTATCTGTCCCTACTTGTCTCTTTTCCATATAAATCGCCTCCATTAAGCTAGTCTACTTGCAAGTATAGATTGATTTGACTATATTGAAAGTGCCAGTTTTATATTTTTTAAAGTGGTCAGTTTTAAGAGAAGGGTTCATGCTCGTTTCCTCGAATCTTATTACGTATAAGGGAGGAATGTTTTATGGACCAATGGAACCCGCGAGATCAAGCGGAAAACCGTTCCTTTTACGGGAAGCCTGGACTGATTTCGTTCATTCTCGTCATCGGATTCGTGCTCTATGTTTTCTTCGGCTGACAGAAGAAAGGACAACTTATGGATATGCTCACATTCTCGCTCGAGCCCGAATCGAGCACCCCGCTTTATGAACAGCTCTATTTACACATCCGGCAAGCGATCGTCAATGACACGCTCATGACCGGGACGAAACTGCCGTCAAAACGGAAGCTCGGCCAATTTTTGGACGTTTCGCAAACGACGGTCGAGCTCGCTTACGCCCAGCTGCTTGCTGAAGGATATATCGAGTCGCTGCCACGGAAAGGGTTTTACGTCTTGCCGCAAGAAGAGCTGTACGTCAGGCGTGGCACCAGCACGATCGAACCGCTTCCGACGAAAAAAACATACACGTTCGACTTATACCCGAGTCAGATCGATACGACCGCATTCCCGTTCGAACGTTGGCGCCGTCACTTGAAACAAGTCGTCGCCGAGGAGAATCATGAACTGCTCGCACTCGGGTCGGTGCAAGGCGATCTCGTGCTCCGCCAAGAAATCGCCACGTACTTGTATCACTCCCGTGGCGTTCATTGTTCGCCCGAGCAGATCATCGTCGGTTCTGGGACCGAGCAATTGTTGCCTCAACTGCTCGACTTGCTCACCGACGCGACGACGTTCGGGATTGAAGACCCGGGCTATCCGCTCACGCGACAGCTGTTCGAACACCAAAATCGAAGCTACGTCCCGCTCCCGGTCGACGACAGCGGGGTCCTTGTCGACCGACTCGAGGCAGAGGCAATCGATGCGGTTTATGTGACCCCGGCCCATCAGTTCCCGACCGGTACGATCCTGTCCGTCAGCCGTCGCCAGCGCCTCCTCAACTGGGCGTCCGAGCGGCAAACGTACATCATTGAAGATGATTACGATAGCGAGTTTCGTTACAGCGGCAAACCGATTCCTTCGTTGCAAAGCATGGACCAAAACGAACGTGTCGTTTATTTGAGCACGTTTTCGAAGTCGCTCATGCCTTCGCTCCGCATCGGTTACATGGTGCTTCCGCCCCCACTGTTAAACCGCTATCGGGAACGGTATCGCCATTTCACCTGCAGTGTGCCGCGTTTCGAGCAACATACGCTAACCGAGTTTATGGCGAGCGGCGATTTCGAGAAACATTTGAACCGGATGCGTAAAACGTACCGCCGCAAACTTGAGACCGTGATCACTGCGTTCAAACCATACGAGCCGCTCGTCACAATCACTGGCGCCAGCGCTGGTCTCCACATCGTCCTCTCGGTCGATACAGCACAAACTAGCGAGCAATTGAAGCAACTCGCTGAACAGTCAGGCATTCGTATCAAGGCGATGGCCGACTATCGTATCAATTCACGCGACACGAGACCGCAACTGCTGTTTGGTTTCGCCGCCCTGCCTGAAGCGACGTTACACGCGGCGATTGACCAGTTGATGGTCTGTTGGAATATCGGGAAGGGAGGGCCATATGGGAAAACCTCGCGATGAAACAATGATCAGACGCTCACGCTACGTCATCGGCATCGTCTGTTTGTTGATCGGTAGCCTCTTTTTGACCGAGTCATGGTGGAAAGACCGTGTCGCCACCTCGAACAGCAAACGTGTGACTGAAGCGATTCAACTCCAACAGCCGGATCGGGGCGAATTCGACTTCGAAACGGTCGAACCGTTATCGTGGGACGACTTGTTAAATGTGCGCAATCGATTTCATGATTTGCCGACAATCGGCATGATTACGATTCCAGATATCGATTTAGAATTACCAATTTTGTACGGTCTCGACAATGAGAATTTGGCAGTCGGGGCTGGGACGATGCGCGCTTCCCAACAGATGGGGAGTGGGAATTACGCACTAGCCGGTCATTACACCCAAAGTCCGACAGCCTTGTTCGGACCGCTCCATACGATCAAAACGGGAACGATGATTTACGTGACCGATTTGACGAACACGTATCAATACCGGACGGAGGCACTCGAGACCGTTCCCCCGACACGGATCGATGTGCTTGACGATACGACAGATGCGACCATTACCTTGATCACGTGCACGTTCGATGCGACGGAACGATTAATCGTCAAGGGAGAGCTCGTGCAGACAACACCTTATATCTCTAACTGAGCGTCCTTCCACACGAAGGACGTTTTATTGTTTTTCAAAAAACATATTGTGAGCGCTTACATAATCGGCTAAACTATTTCTGGAACCGTTTGCACAAAATTGACAATCCGTTGCCCTGTAGACGACCTATTTTACGAAAGAGGTGCTCTCATGAAGAAGAACAATACGGCACGACGTACGACGACATTACTCTTATCTTCTGTCCTGCTCATTCAAGCCGGTGTCCCGGTGAACGTCTTGGCCGAACCGACGACGGTGGCAGTCGATGGGAATAAAACCGATTGGACAGACGTCTCGGCGCTGGCGTCATCGGCAGATGTTGGTTGGCAAGGCTTCGATCTCGGCAATCTTTATCTTCAAAATGACAAAACGAACCTGTACTTCTATGTCGATGCGTTCAACATCCCGAACTGGGGCGACAACGGCCAATACATAAACATCGCCCTCCAAGTGAACGATGAAGATTCTGGCGTCGCCACGAACCCGCTCGGTTACCCGTTCAACTTTAGTCAAACAGACAAAAAACCGCAGTATCACATTTTACTTCGTGTCGATGGGGACAAGTCTGTCAAAGAAGCCGCGCTCTATGAATCTGGGAAGACGACCCCGCTCGCGAACTTGGCAAACTTGAACGGTGCTTCGTTCGCCCTCGACCGGACGACAGGATTCGAAGGAAAAATCCCGTTGTCGCTGCTCGGTTTGAAAAATGACGACACGGTTCGTGCTCTCACCGTCCTCAGCGGAAACAATGCCGGTGAACACGGTGCGTTCGATACGATTCCGAGCAACGAATCTAACAAACTAGCCGACAGCTGGAACGTCTCGGCCAACCCGTCGACTCAATCTGTGTACAGCCCGGCCTATACGCTCAGCGGCGTCGAGACGGTGATGCAGCTTGAAGTAACGAATGTCGACCCAGCGAATCAGTCTGAAGCTGCCGACGTATCTGCTCCCATCACCTGGACGTTCAATGAACCGGTGACGTTAGACGCCTCAAATGTCAGCTTGATGAGCGGAGAGACGGCTGTCCCGTTCACTGCTGAAGCAAACGGTTCGATCGTGACTGTCACGCCGACGAGCAAACTCGGACTCGGTCAGACGTACACGGCCACATTGCCAGCCGGAGCCGTCAAAGGTAACTTATCGACCACGACGCTACCCGCGCTGACGACTTCGTTCAAGACCGTCACGGAGCTGGCTGATCCATGGAAGACGCAGCGATACATCGAAATGCTGTACGTCCGTGCCGATCAAGACTATACCGATTGGAACTTGTGGACGTGGAGCACCGGTGTCAAAGATGGACAAGTGGATCCCTACAAAATTACGGAAGACGGCGCCATTTTCCGAATTCCAGTCGGGAAAGATGCGACGAACGTCGGATTTGTCATCCGTAAAGGAACCGATTGGGCGGTCAAGGACGCTTACGGTGAAGACCGTTACGTGAAACTCGGAAACGATCGTGTCACGAAAGTCGTCGTCGCGAGCGGCCAAGGCGTCTTCCATCAAGTACCAACCATTCAAGGACCGGTGTTCGAGGACGGGACCGTCACGTTCTTCTATCGGGACAAAGACTTGTACGAGGCAGGACAGCTCGATCAACTCGACCGTGTCGCCTTAAACGTAAATGGCGTGACCTATCCGATGACGTATGAGGACAAGAACGAATGGTACCGTCATACCGTCCGTCTTCCGGAAGGGACGCATGACTATACGTTCCTCGTCACGAAAGACGGCGTCACGACCGAAGTGACGGATACCTATTTTGAAGCGTCAACCGTCGAATACCGTCGTCCGGCCGTCAAACTCACGTCTTCGATCGCACCGAAAGCGATCAGTTCGCGGGAGAATGCCGTCGTTCACGTCAAACCGACGTTACCAGAAGGCGTGACGCTTCGCGAACTCTATATCGATGCCCGCCCGCTTGGTGGACCGGCTAAACTTTCAATCGATCCGGCGCTCAATAAACAGACGATCGCGGTCAAAGATACGGTCAAGCCAGGCAACAAAACGTTGACGATCACGGCCGTGGATCAATATGGCAACGTCCATAAAACGACGGCTTCCGTAAACGTCCGACCGGTCACGATGAAAGACAAGCAAGCGTTTGACTGGGACGAAGCCCGGATCTACTTCATGTTGACGGACCGTTTCCACGATGGCGACAAGACGAACAATAATCCGAACGGTGAATATTATGACCAAGATCATCTCGAGTCGTATCACGGCGGCGATTTCGCCGGGATCACAAAAAAACTCGACTATCTCGACAAGCTCGGGATCAACACGATTTGGATCACCCCGATCGTCGATAATATCGATTGGGATCTCCGCTACGGTAAAGATGGCTCTCAATACGGCTATCACGGTTACTGGGCCAAAAACTTCGAGAAACTTGATGAACATCTCGGAGACATGCAGGCGTTCCATCGCCTGATCGATGCGGCCCACGCACGCGGCATCAAGATCATGGTCGACGTCGTCTTGAACCACCCAGGCTACGGAATGGAACCAGGCGCCGACAGCACAGGGGCGACGAATTTCCCTACGAACAAGGAACGTGATGCCTTTAAAGGCATGATTCGGGACACGCCTGTCGACGGGAACGATTTGAAAATGTCGCTCTCCGGCCTTCCTGACTTTAAGACAGAGGAAGCTGCCGTCCGTGAACAACTCGTCAAATGGCAGACTGACTGGATCAAGCGTTCGAAGACGAAACAAGGAAACACGATTGATTACTTCCGTGTCGATACGGTCAAGCATGTGGATGCGACGACGTGGAAATCGTTTAAGAATGAACTGACCGCGCTCAAGCCAGACTTTAAAATGATTGGTGAGCATTACGGGGCGAGTGTGAACAACACAGGCGGCTATCTCCGGAGCGGCCAGATGGATTCGTTGCTTGATTTCGACTTCAAGTACCAAGCGGAAAATTTCATCAACGGGAACATTGATGGGGTCGAGAGCGCTCTTCAATACCGGAATACCCAACTCTCGAACGAAGCGACACTCGGCCAGTTCCTCAGCAGCCACGATGAAGATGGCTTCCTCATCTCTCGTGCTCGCGGCGATGAAGGTAAGCATATGGTCGCAGCCTCGCTCCAAATGACGGCGAAAGGGCAACCGGTCATCTACTATGGAGAAGAGATCGGTCAATCTGGGAAACATGCCTTAGACATGGACAAAGGCGAGTTTAACGAAAACCGTTACGACTTTGACTGGAAACGGGTGAACGGTGAAGGCAAAGACATGCACGCCCACTATCAAAAGTTGCTCAACATTCGGGCGGACTATTCAAAAGTCTTCAGCAAAGGAACACGTTCGGTCGTTGCCGGCGGTTCGAACACCGGTTATTCGATTTTTGAACGGGCTTACGGCAAAGAGTCTATTCTCATTGGATTGAACACGAAAGAGTCGGCTCAAACAGCGACGTTCGAAACAAAGCACAAACAGAACACAGTGCTCGTCGACCGCTATAGCGGACGGACGTACGTCGTCAAGCGCGATGGCAAGGTGACCGTGAACTTACCAGCGCAAGATCAAGGCGGTACGGTCATCCTCGTCTCTAAAGCTAAAAAATGATCAGCAAAAAGCCGTTGTCCCTTTTCAGGAGACAACGGCTTATTTGTTAACGTGAATAGTTTGGTGCTTCTTTTGTGATGTGCACATCGTGTGGGTGGCTTTCTTGCAGGCCGGCTCCAGTCATTCGAATGAACTGCGTATCTTCTCGCAATGCTCGAATGTCGGCAGCGCCGCAATAGCCCATTCCCGAACGGAGGCCACCAATGAGTTGATACACCGTATCGGCCAGCTCGCCTCGGTAAGCAACGCGTCCTTCAATGCCTTCTGGGACGAATTTTTTATCCGCTTCTTGGAAGTAACGGTCTTGACTGCCTCGCTTCATCGAAGCTTCCGACCCCATACCGCGATACGTCTTAAACTGACGACCTTGATAGATCTCCATCTCGCCTGGGCTCTCTTTTACGCCGGCGAGAAGGCTGCCGAGCATGACGGCGCTCGCGCCAGCAGCAATTGCCTTGACGATGTCGCCCGAGTACTTGATTCCACCGTCAGCGATGACCGTGACACCGTGCTCCCGCGCTTCTGTCACGCAGTCATAGACTGCCGTGATTTGAGGGACACCGACTCCGGCAACGACCCGTGTCGTACAAATCGAACCTGGTCCGATTCCGACTTTAATGACTGAGGCGCCGGCCTCGATCAAAGCACGTGTCGCTTCTGCCGTCGCCACGTTACCAGCGATGATTGGAAGTGTTGGGAACAAATCACGCAGTTCTTTCACTTTCTCGATGACACCAGCCGAGTGACCGTGTGCTGTATCGACAACGAGCGCATCCACGCCTGCATCGACAAGGATTTGAGCACGCGAAGCAGCGTCTTTTGTTACCCCGACAGCTGCCGCCACAAGAAGGCGCCCTTGTTTGTCTTTCGCAGCGTGAGGGAATTGCTCAACCTTCTCGATATCTTTCGTCGTGATCAAGCCCTTTAAAACGCCGGCATCGTCGACGAGTGGTAACTTCTCGATGCGGTGTTGGTGCAGAATCCGCTCTGCTTCTTCAAGAGAAGTTCCGACTTTTGCAGTGACAAGATTTTCTGTCGTCATGACGTCTTCGATCACAGTCGAGTAGTCTCTGATGAAGCGAAGGTCACGGTTAGTCAAAATACCGATTAATTTCCGTTCCTGTTCAGAATTGACGATTGGGACACCGGAAATGCGGTATTTACTCATTAAATACTCGGCATCATAAATTTGGCGCTCTGGTGTCAAATAAAATGGATTCGTAATGACTCCGTTCTCCGAACGTTTCACACGGTCGACATTCTCTGCTTGCATTTCCATCGACATGTTTTTGTGGATGACGCCAAGACCACCTTGACGCGCCATGGCGATCGCCATCGGTGCTTCCGTCACTGTGTCCATACCAGCGCTGATGACTGGAATGTTTAACTCAAGCCCTTCACATAGCTTCGTGCTCAGACTTACATCTCTTGGCAAGACGTTTGAAAACCGTGGTACGAGTAAGACGTCATCAAACGTTAATCCTTCTTTTGCAAACTTGTTTTCCCACATAAAAATCGATTGCCCCTTTCTCTATCGGACCCAAATCTTTGTTTCGAAATATTTCTGTAATGGTAACAGGTATGGCTCGAAAGTGCAATTCAATTCACGATGTTCAGAAAGTTCAGAATTGTGTTCATTCCTGTTGAATCCTTCTCAAATCATTCGGAAAATGTCCACGTTGTCGGAAGGCCAAGCCAATAATAATCGGTTTTAGAAATAGAAAAAGACGACCAAGCAGATGCTTGGTCGTCTTTCATATGGCCTGGCAACGTCCTATCCTCACAGGGGGAGACCCCCAACTACTTTCGGCGCTGAAGCGCTTAACTTCCGTGTTCGGCATGGGAACGGGTGTGGCCGCTTCGCTATCGCCACCAGACAAGGGATTGT
>NZ_SJUW01000019.1:0-18973 GCF_004337105.1 Exiguobacterium sp. SH3S1
CATCTTTGGCGACGCGCGCCTAACGGCGGCACTCGTCGATCGCGTCATCCATCACGCTCACATACTAAACTTCACAGGTGACAGTTATCGTGTCACGCATGCGTTGTCGAAACACTAAGACCCAGCTGGCAAAGTTCTGTACTTTTCGTTGCATTATTGTGCACATTTGTATTGCAAAATACACAAGCGGAGAATATTCATTGATATCCCCGATGCACCAACGGCCTTATCGCACGTAAGCCTAGAGCTTATATCAAATATCTCCCTAAGATAAGGTATGGAGTCGAAAGACGACCGTGTAGCAACATCCGAAAATTGAATATCAATGACTATACTCGAAGCATCCTAGGAAATTGACAGAGCGCTCGAGAAAGAGCAACCAATGAACACAATCGATGATCAAATTCACGAGTGGGAGCCGATGATTCGTTACGTCATCCGCCACTTACACATCCATCCAAATGAACAGGAGGACTGCGCCCAAATCGCAAGGATCGCTTTATGGGAGGCGTTGAACCGCGGCTGCACATTATCGAAGACATACTGCTTCCAACGCATCCGGGGAGCGATCCTGAACCATCAACAGAAGAACGCCCGTCACTTGAAACATGAAGTCGCGGCCGAACGCCTGCCCGAACAATGCATCGAGTCCGAGCGTCACTTCTACGACTGGCTCGACGAACAACGGATGTTGCTGTCACCACGCCATTTCGAACTCCTCTGCCACTTGATCGACGGGACCGAACAGACGTTGCCTTACTCCCCGAGCCGGCTTCGGGCATACAAGGCGGACGTCCAACGCGAACTGCGAGAGGCAATCCAGATGAAGGAGTGAACATGATGAAAAAGATGTTGTTGAACGATGCGATCACTGTTTATTTGAAAGACTTGGAGCTACGACGTGAGAAACCCGAGACGACATTGAAATCGTACCGCAACACGCTGCGACGCTTTGAACAGTTCGCGCTAGAGCGTGGTGCCGTCTATATCCAAGACGTCACCGAGAAGAAACATGCCGTCCCTTACAAACAATCCATCAACGACAAAGCTGACAATACGGTCCGGTCCTACATCATGGCGGTGCGAAGTCTGTTCACGTTCGCGATGGAACGACGCTGGGTGAAACAAAACCCGTTCAGCCGGATCGTCACGCGCGAGAGCGTCCAAAAACAACCGACCATCCTCAGCCGCGACCAGCTGAACACCGTCCTGTATCACGCGCGCAACACGACGCTCTATACGATTTATCTCGTCGGGGGTGACGCCGGTCTCCGGATCAGTGAGATTTTAAATTTGGAGCTTGACCATCTCGACTTCGAGAAGAACATCTTGATCGTCTTGAAAGGAAAAGGCGCCAAAACGCGATTGATCCCGATGACGCCTCGACTCGCCCGAGAACTGAAGACGTACATCGAGAAGGACCGACCAAACGTCGGAGACTCCAACTATGTCTTTCTCATGCCAAGCGGCCGAGTCGTTCAGGCGAACTTTGTGAACGAAGATTTGAAACAGATTGCGAAAGCCCAACTCGGCCTCCACTTAACGAGTCATATGTTGCGTCATAGCTTTGCGACGACACTCTATAATCAAAGTCACGATATTTTAGCAGTCGCGGATCTGCTAGGCCATACATCGACCAAGACAACAGAACGCTATCTGCATGTGTCTCAAGAGCGGAGTCGTAAATTGATTGAAGGGTTAAATGAATAAGTAAATCGTATAATTGGCAGATAGCTTTTATAAAGAGCTATCTGTTTTTTATAATTCATCGATATCGTTTAAAGAGTCATCAATTCGCAGTTTTAAATTCTTTCTAATGCGACGTAACTTCTCAAACGTCTTATGTCGCTTTCTTAAGTATTCGTTCGAATAAGGCTTAATTCTTTTCCGTCTCGACGATACTTTCTTCGAAACTGCGTACGCAATACTCATCTCTATATACCGACAGCTCTTTGTCATAGGAGAAGTCACCGAACAACTTGTTCACCGTCACATTTCGGTCAATCAGTTTGTCGATAACACCGTTAAACAATCCAATCCTTCGAACGGTATTACCGTGAACTGACCCAATTGTCGATACGAGATCCGTCGTACAGACATACTCCTTGTTTTGTGGGTGGAACGTCCCGCTATCCGCATTCAACACGATACGTGCTAAAAATTCAGATAAGTTATCGATATGGATCATACTGCGTTTATTCTGATAGCTCGGGAAGAAAGGGATTTTTTGAGCCAGGCCTGCGAGCTTCACGTAGTTGCCTTTCGAACCTTTCCCATAAATCATCGGTGGCCGGACGTTCGCGACCATGAACATCTCGTCTGCCAACTCCGCAAGCTTGTTCTCGGCTTGAAGTTTGCTGTCTCCGTAAAAATTCGTCGGCTTCGGCACTGTATCCCTTGTGATTATTTGAGCATTTGAAGCATCTCCGTAGACGATCATGCTGCTTAGGAATATGAACTGCTTCACGCCAGACCGCTTCGCTTTGGCTGCGACTTCCGCGGTCAGGTCCGTGTTCACCTTGTAGTACAAATCCTCCATACTCTTGTCCGTCGAGACGTGGGCAATCCCGGCAGCGTGCAAGATTGCGTCATACCCTTCAAACGAACGCTGTTTCCATGCGCCGTCACGCATCCCGACCGTGTCGACGTGAATCAATTCAGAATATTGGTCTTCTGCCCACTGTTTAAACGCATTCCCGACGTAACTATTCGCGCCTGTGATTAATAGTCTTTTCACTTCTACACTCCTTCTGTACATAAACAAGCTCAATTACGCTTGCAGCTGACTGCCGTAATAAAAGTTTGTTCTCATTTACATTCATTTTACCATAGAGCACCACGCTCTTATCAGAACCGCTAGCTGCATGTGACTAGCTAAAGACTTACACCTTTATAAGTTAAAAAGCTAACACAACTATCAATAATTACAACTAGTAGACTAGACAGGTTTATTGATTGAAGCAGCATGAAGCCATTCGGCCTCATGCTATTTCTGGTTTAATCACGACTATACAAATCACGTGTATAGACTTTGTCTGCTACATCTTCAAGTTCTGGATGCAAGCGATTCGTAACGATGACGTCAGCTGTCTGTTTGAACGTCTCAAAGTCTTTGATGACTTGCGAGTTGTAGAACGAGTCCTCTTTTAAGACCGGCTCGTAGATGACGACCTCGACACCTTTTGCTTTAATTCGCTTCATAATTCCTTGAATCGAAGAGGCGCGGAAGTTATCTGAGTCCGTCTTCATCGTGAGACGGTATACGCCGACACGTTTCGGATTTTGCTTCAAGATCGATTCAGCGACGAAATCTTTCCGTGTCCGGTTCGCTTCGACGATTGCACCGATGATGTTGTTCGGTACGTCCTCATAGTTCGCGAGGAGCTGCTTAGTGTCTTTTGGTAAGCAGTATCCACCGTAACCGAACGACGGGTTGTTGTAGTGTGAACCGATACGTGGATCAAGGCCAACACCTTCAATGATTTGTTTCGAGTCGAGACCACGGACTTCAGCGTATGTGTCAAGTTCATTGAAGAACGCGACACGCATCGCTAGGTAAGTGTTCGAGAACAGTTTGATGGCTTCCGCCTCAGTTGAACCCGTCAACAACACTTCGATATCTTCTTTGATGGCAGCATTCTTCAACAAGTTCGCAAATACTTCCGCACGCTCCGACTGCTCACCAACAACGATTCGTGACGGGTAGAGGTTATCATGAAGCGCCTGACCTTCACGTAAGAATTCTGGTGAGAAAATGATGTTGTCTGTATCAAATTTAGCTTTGACCTCATCCGTATACCCTACCGGTACGGTCGACTTGATGATCATGATCGCATCTGGGTTGATTGCGAGCACAGTCGCGATGACACTTTCAACGGTACGTGTGTTGAAGTAGTTACGTACTGGATCATAATCCGTAGGAGTCGCGATGACGACATACTCCGCGGCTTTGAACGCAGTCAGATTATCTGTCGTCGCAACCAAATTCAACTCTTTATTTTTCAAAAAGTCCTCAATCTCAGCATCAACGATTGGAGACTGCTTGGCGTTAATCATATCGACCTTCTCTTGCATGATATCTAAGGCAACTACGCTATTATGTTGTGCAAGCAATACAGCCATTGATAGGCCTACATAGCCCGTACCGGCTACAGTTAAATTCATGTGATCTTCCTCACTTTAAGTTGGATTTTAGACAACAGAAATTTTGATGACTTTAGTAAAAAACTTAGGTTAATTAAAATCAAAATAATCATATTACTAATCAGTAAAATCATTTTTTCTAAACTTTCGAAATATAGAGGAATAAAAGCCATAAAAGTTAATATACAAATTTGAACAACAGCAGACAAGAAATCAAATTTAATTACTACGTATTTTTTTGAATTTATTAATCTAAAAACCCATATAGTAAAGTAGCTAATCAAAGTTGTAGTAGCTGCAGCATAGGCCCCATATATTGGAATAAATATAATATTAAGAATTATATTTACTACTGCGCCTGTCAAAGTTGAATAAAATAATACTTTTGTTTTCAGCGCAGAAGTATAGATGCTTCCAAGGTATGCAGCTAAACCATTAAAAAAATACGCACATAGCAGGATAGATACGAAATATCTAGCCTCATAAAATTCTTTTCCAAACATTATCCATGAAATTGGTTCGCTAAGTACTATGAGAGTCCCACAAATTAATATATTGAAAGTGAAAAACGCATGATACACGTGTGAAAAATTGTCCTTTGTTTTAGATCCTTCGTACTCATCTACAGCAGAAATTTGCCACGCCTGCATAAAAATGCTAGTGAAAGTATTTAATAGTGAAGGAACTTTATACGCTATCGCATAAACACCTGTTAAAGAGGGACCATAAAATAAGTTTAACAAGTATTTATCTGATGTATTATTAACCCACCAACTCATAGAATTCGGAATCATAGGTAAAGAATATTTGAGCATTTCAATGTTTTCATTCCAATTCCTAACTGAAAAAACCCCTTTGAATCTTTTGATACCGATTAAATAAACATATAAAATCAACGATACGAAGCTTGAGGATATTAAAGAAACAAAATACCCGTCTATTCCCATTTCCAACCACAGTAGTAATCCTAAACTTAATATGAGCAGAATTAAAGTTTCAATAACACTTATTATCACAACACCCTTTACTTTTTCTAAACCTCTAGAAAAATACATGAGGACGTTTTTTAATCCTGTAAGTAAGTATGCCATCAAAAAATATAATAGGAATTGATTAATCCCCAGCAAATTTAGAATCACTGGAGAGATAAGCGTTATAAATAAGAAACCTATAATTGTTATTTGAATTCCAAATAAGAGAACGTTCGTTTTGTCTATATTTTTTTGTAAAGTAAATCTAATGACCGCCTCATGAATATTTAATCCGAAGAAGGGTAACATTAGACTCACAGTAACAGTTATCAAATCTATGTAGCCATATTCACCGCTACTGAGAGTTCGAGAATATATTGGAATCAACAAGAAAATCATAAATCTAGAAGAAAAAGATCCAATTGCAAAAAGTAAAGTGTTAGAAAGTAATTTTTTTAAAAACGGTTCATTTTTATTGTCCATATCATTTGTTAAGAGAGCTTTCTAAAAAATACTTTGAAGAATTTCTATACTCTTCTAATTTAATATTCACTTTATCGTAATTAATTGGGTCATTAAGCAAATCCAAGATCTCCACTTTAGTTGAACTTTTGTTAATAAGTGATTTTTCAACATCAAAATACTTTATTATATTTTCTAAGCGTGTATTAACACCAAATTTCGGATTAAGATACTCTACAAATAATTTCTTATTGAAATTCAAAGCAAAAGCCACACCATGGAAAGAATTTGTTACGACCACTTCAGCGTTATCTACGATATTAAGCCACTCAATCGGACCTGCACTTTGAACGTATTTCCCCTTGATAATTTGTCTTGGATTGCCTGTTATCGTAACTAATTTGTATCCAGTTTTTACAGATAGTTCTTTCGCAAATTCAATTAATGACTTTGAAAACGCCCTTTGATAAATGACAATATATTTACCATCAATAATCGGATCGCTGCAATGTTTTTTATAAATTTCTCTCCATTCTTCTTTATTTAGAAGCATACTAGGATCAATTACGAGGGTAGGTTTTTTATCTATCATACCTTGAACTAAGTCTACTCCAGACTGTTCACGAACACTTAACATCTCAATCTTATTTAAATTCGACGTGTAAATATTCTCTGATTCTTCCGCAAGTGTATTTACACCAAAGCTAGCTGCATAACTTACTTTCTTTGAGTGATCAGTTACATCAGAAAAGAAATAAGAAACGTCATGGCCTGTGACTTTTGGATTCCAAACTTGATCAGAACCTACGATGAGTTTAGTATATGACTCTGTAGTTTGATCATTGATGTGTTTAATATTTCCACTTACACCTGCTTCTATTAAAAAAGCATCAAATTTTCTACGTCTAATGAGCCAAAATGGCATTTCTACAAGGTTGAAAATATTTCTGACTATTCCTTCATAGGTGTAAAAGCGCTTAAATGAGTCACGTTTTTCTAAAGTTTCATTTCGGTAATCAATCAACTCCGCTTCAAACCCGATTTTTTTTACCGATTCTACTAAACCTTTTGCCTGCAGAACAGCACCATAATTCAAAGATCTATGAAATGTAAGTACCCCAATTTTTTTCATATTCATTTTCCTTTTCAATTTCATATTTTGTGTTAATTCCTAAAACAACAAAGAATAAATATATACCAAACATGAAGTAATCATATAATGGATTTCCTAATAACCCATAAAAAATGAATACCAATTGCATATAAAACGATAAATAAAGTCGGTATTTAAAACTGTCAGATCCACTAAATGAATTGTTACTTATAAATATGATTTTTTTCAATACAGTGAAAAAAGGAATAGAGAGCGACATTAAAAGAAGCCCAATTCCTAACACCCCTACCTCAGCCAGAAACTGGAGGTAGATGTTATGTGTTTTTTCTCCCATAATTAATTCAATATTACCGAATCCGATACCCATTAAAATGTTGTCACTCGCAATTTTTAAAGTTTCCGAATACAAGGATATGCGTCCTGAAGAAAAATCTTCATACCTATTACTACCAGTAAACAAAGAAAAACTCTCAATAAATATAAGAATCGAGATTGAAAAAATTGTTAAAGAAACGGCCCAAAAAATCACTTTTTCGAGATACGATTTATTAATAATTAGTTTAAAAATTAGTAACACGATAAATATTATAATATTAAACATCAATAACGCTCTCTTAGTAGTTAATAATAATGCATAATAACTAAGAAATAATCCTAAAGAATAAAAAAATCTATTTTTAAATGTATTATTATTCAGTAACTTTATAGAGAGAAATGCTATGACTATTGTAACGTAAAATGCAGCTGCCCCTACTTGACCTGTAATTCCAGCGAACATTCCTCTAGATACTTGTGAATAATTTACCATATAGGAATTTGCAGGCAAAATTATTTCATTGATTCTCATTACATATAACGGAAAAAAAGATTGTAACAGAATGAATACGACGTGAATGCTCGAAAAGAAAAGGAACAATCTATTCATCCATTCAATTAATTTTTCATCCACCATAATCAAGTAAAAGATTAGTAGAAAAACCAACATTACGGAAACGTAAAAAATATTATCTATATTTTTTTCATTAAATATCATGTTAGCAGTTATAAACATAATCAACAGTAACCAACTGCCAAATACTTTTTCCAAATTTAATCTACTAGAATGATTTTTTAAGATTAAGGTAGTTAAGGCTAACGTTAAAATAGTGAACACTAAAATAGGGTAAGGGTTTATGGATACTGAAAAAAATAAAAGCAATGTTAGAAAAAAAATGAAAATTTTGTACATTTTTATTTATTCTCCATTTTCTTAATAAAACTATGTGCTATCGTGTCCCAATCAAAGTGTGATGCCTTGATGAAAGAGCAGCAAGAAATTTCGTTATAATTAGCTAATATTTTCAGAACTGCATCTGCAATTTCTTTACTTTCCGTTGCTTTTACACCATATCCAATTGAGCCGTCCTTAAAATGTTGA
Organism: Exiguobacterium sp. SH3S1; assembly: GCF_004337105.1. Lineage (NCBI taxonomy): Bacteria > Bacillati > Bacillota > Bacilli > Caryophanales > Exiguobacterium > Exiguobacterium sp. SH3S1. The sequence continues at coordinate 8,108 of NZ_SJUW01000019.1, forward strand.
TCAAAACCTTCACCTTTGGAATAAATTAGAGGTAGCCCCTGACTCATAGCTTCCGGGTAAACTAAACCAAAAGATTCTGTTAAAGAAGTCATAATAAATATGTCTGAAGATCTATATTTTTTCAATAAATCAGTTCCATCTGCATATCCTTGATACTTTACTAAATTACTTTTTTTCAATCTTGTTAAAATTCTTTGTCCTTCTACTCCATCTGGTTCTCCTACAATATTAAATTCAATTCCTTTAGAAAACTTATCGTTCAAGCTCACTAAAGCATCTAAAGTCGACTCTATGTTTTTATTTTTATTTATTTTACCTACATAAAGGATTTGTAAAGGGCGATTCTCAAGTTCAATTTCAATTTTTTTCGTAGAATTCATTTTGTTTTCTAACCAAAAATCGTCTATACCAAAAGGAATAACAGAACTTTTTTTTGATATTTCATGAAAACTCTTGTGTTTGTCCACCATTTTTAAAACTCTTTCTTGGTAAGCAGGAGATGAAAAAATCACATTGTCAGCCTTATTCATAATTTCTAAGGCGGTTTTTTTTAAATGTGGCATAAACTTCATGTATTTATTAATATCTGTATTTGTTATTATAACGGAATAATTGATACCATGAGTTTCTTTTAATTTTAAAGCCAATAAACCATTGGAATACAATGAATGAGCAAGAACGTGGTGATAAGAATCCAATTTTACATTATCCAATATTTTTTTATGAAGTTTATTTGCTCTAGAATAGAATAAGAATCTATCAAGTTTATTTAAACAATATACTTTCTTTATATATTTATCTTCCCACTCATCATTATTATTAAAATTTGAATTTAGTAAGTTTTTTGTGTAATCCGGATAAAAAATTATACCGTCAACTCTTGAAATGTTATTAAGAGACTTAACAATATTATGATGAATTTTTGAATTATAATAATTCATATTTAAATGTAGTATATTCATTTACTGTTACCACCTATAATTTCTTCATATAATGCTCGGTGTAAATTGATGTTATTTTCTAACGAATAATTCTGTCTTACATGCCTAAGTCCTAAAGACTGTGCTGTAACTAATAATTCCTCATTTTCAATCAAGTCTGTCATTTTTCCAACTACTTCATCTACAGAAGAAAATACATTTTCTGATGAAGGAACTACTTCTTCAGAACCCCCTGCTGGAGTTGTAAAAACAACATTTTTTCTACTCATTGCCTCTACTAACGTTCTGCCAAATGATTCGGTGTTTTTATTAGAAGTTAAAATAAAAGCATCTATATCATAATAAAAATCATTCATTTCAGTGATTGGAATATTAATTTTACCTTCAAAACGATCTTTTAACATCTCTTCTAGATATCTAAACATTTCTTGAGTACTTGTTAAAGAGGCTTTATCTAAACAGCCCACAGCCATCTTCACCTTTAAATCTTCATTAATCCTCTCATTTAATTTCTCTACAATCTCAACTGACAAAGGCCAATTTTTCCAATCGCAATACCTTCCTGCAAAACCAACTACAAATTTTCCGTCAGTTCTTTTTTCTTTTTTTAGATTTTCATCGAATTCTTCAAACTCTCCACCCGCAGTATTTGGAATCACAAGAAATTTTTCAAGCTTTTGATTTTTTAAAGCTATTTTCCAACTATTCATGTTGTATTCTGTTGTAGTAACTAGTAAATCCAATTGATTCATAAAGTAAACAAATAGTTTTTTAAACAAAAAATTATATTTTAAATATAAACCTCGTTCAGTATGTATAAACGTGAACTCTCGAGGGATTAAATTCCATTTTTTCAAAAAGGCAACTATAAAGAAACTGACTTGGGCTTGTGTATGAATGACTTTCGGACGAGTAGATTTAATTAAAGATTTAGTTTTAAATATATATTTAAAAAATTCAACGGGACTCTTCACTAAGTGTTTTATTCTACTTTCATTTGTTAAATGAAAGTACTCGACTTTATCTAAATTATTACTAAATTCTATACCAGGATGAATAACACCAATATGATATTTAGTATCGTTCAATCCTTGTAAAATAATTTTCGTCGATTCCTGTTCTCCTCCCACCGTATTATGATTATTGTCACTCATAATAATAATGTCTACTTGGTTATCTTTCATTCTTATTTTTTACTCCTTTTCCCTACTAACTAAATAAAATTAGATGAGTGAAATTTAATTTCTCTTACAAAGAACACTTTCAAACAAACTTTATAAAAGTCATAGCTCTGGTGTACATTATCTTTTTAAGTCTGATTTGTCTTCTCTTGCTCTTTTGTACTAGCAACTTCTTTAATTATATCTCCCGTTCCACCTTCCAAGACCCCTTCGCTCTTAAGTACGCTTAGAATTGTCCCGATAAAACAACGTGTGTCCATCCAAAATGATATCTTTTGAATGTAATAACCATCTAATTTTGCTTTCACTTCAATAGGTAACTCATCACGACCGTTAATTTGAGCCCATCCCGTAAGACCTGGTAATACGTCATTCGCGCCATACTTCTCACGTTCTTCAATCAAATCATATTGATTCCAAAGTGCAGGGCGTGGGCCAATGACTGCCATCTCACCTTTTAAAATATTAATGATTTGCGGCAACTCATCAAGGCTCGTTTTACGAAGAAACTTACCTGTTTTCGTGATGTATCGGTCTGGATCTGTTAATAAATGCGTTGGTGTATCTTTCGGCGCATCAATTCGCATCGTCCGGAACTTTAAAATATTGAAGTGCGATTGATGAAGTCCGACACGTTTCTGTTTAAAAAAAACTGGCCCTTTAGATTCTAGTTTAATTGCGACCATAATCCCGATAAACAATGGCGACAACACAATCAATCCGATCAAAGAAAGAATAAAGTCGATTTTTCGTTTTTGTTCGCTATACTTCATCATCCACACTCCATTTATTAGACCGTCTCGTGTACGTCTTTATTTACGTTCATATTATTTAAATCCAAACAATCATTCGCCCAGTTCACGAGATACAACCCGAGCCCTTCGCTCGTTTTCAATTCATTCATTCGTGTAAGTTTCTCTTCCAAGTTTGTCTCTTCGGTCACGATCCCTGTAAAGATTTTGGGGTACACTGCTTCAGGATGAACTTCTCCTTCTTTCAGCAATTCCTCGAACATCTTCTCACCAGGACGAATCCCGCTAAAGGCAATCGGGATCTGCTCTTCGGTGAACCCACTCAGTTTGATCATATTGCGAGCGAGGTCGACAATCTTCACCGGTTCACCCATATCGAGGACGAACACTTCACCACCGTCAGCTAACGTTCCCGCTTGAATAACAAGACGGCTCGCTTCCGGAATCGTCATGAAGTAACGCGTCATATCAGGATGTGTCACTGTAACGGGACCGCCCTTCTCAATTTGCGATTTGAACAACGGGATGACCGACCCACGGCTGCCTAACACGTTTCCAAAGCGAACGACAGCGTATTTCGTCCGACTCGTCTTCGCCAAGTTTTGAATGATCATCTCGGCAACTCGTTTCGTCGATCCCATGACGTTCGTCGGGTTGACCGCTTTGTCTGTCGAGATCATGACAAAGCGAGATGCACCGTACTCATCCGCCATCTCGGCGACGTTTTTCGTACCATAAATATTATTTTTCACTGCTTCATGTGGATTCGCTTCCATTAACGGTACATGCTTGTGTGCTGCCGCATGGAAGACGAGGTGTGGGGAATGTGTCATAAAGACGTCACGTAATCGTTCGACGTCTTGGACGTCTGCGATGACTGGAATGAGTTCTACATCTAGGTTTAACTCTCTTAACTCACGCTCAATCAAGTAAATACTGTTTTCACCGTGACCGAGCAGTAGCAACCGTTCCGGATTGAACTTTAAGATTTGACGACAGATTTCAGATCCGATTGATCCACCGGCACCAGTGATGAGTACCGTCTTGCCTTCGACTTCAGATTGAATGCCAGAAATATCGAGTTCGACCGGTTCGCGGCCGAGTAAATCATCGATCGACACTTGTCGCATTTGATTGACAGCGACTTTACCAGCTGCGACTTCTTCAATCATCGGCAGTGTATGCACGTTCGTACAAACCGCTTTCGCTCGTTTGATGATGGCTAATCGTTCTTGATACTTCATCGATGGAATGGCGAAGACGATTTTATCGACTGCTTCCTTCTCGACAATCTCTTCGAGTTTATCGACTGTCCCGACGACTTTGACCCCGTTGACGGTAAGCGTCTGCAAGTGTCTATTGTCATCTAAAAAACCAATCGGGTTCATCCGGTGGTTATCTGACTGGTTAATTTGCCGGACGAGCATGCGTCCGGCCTGTCCCGCTCCAATAATGAGCGTCCGCTTTTCGTCTTTACGTCGCTTCATATTGCGACCACGCAAGATTGAAAGCTGATCGTGCTTCCACGTCACGTAAATACGTGACCCTAAACGGATGCCACCTAACAGTAGAAGCGATAAGCAAAAACTGAGGAACAACATCCGCTCCATCGCTTCGCCGTAAGCGACGAACTGGATGAGATAAAGGGTAATCGTACTCAAGAAAAGCGTCATCGCGAGACGGATCGCCTCCGACATACTGGCAAAGCGCCAAGCGACACGGTATAGCCGGCTGACGCCAGCCATGACGATAAATAACGCACTATATAAAATGGCTGACTCAATAAAATGATTTTGATCAATATTTTGAATAAATTCGACTGGATATAAGAAAAAATAAGTGACGACCATCGACGATAAGATTGCTGCCATATCGAGGATGACCAATATACTCGTCCGTAACGACTTTCGACCTAGTTCAGGAATGGACAATCGTTTTCCCTCCCTTTCAATTGAACGCGTTCATAGAAGATTGTTCTTCTACTAACTGCGTCATCATCTTTAAAACATCGTCCCGTAAGTCTTCACGTGCCAAAGCGAATTCTAACGTCGTCTGGATAAAGCCGAGTTTTTCACCGACGTCATAGCGCTTGCCTGTGAATTCAAAAGCGAATACAGGTTGGACTTCGTTCAAGCGCGTGATCGCATCCGTCAACTGGATCTCGCCACCAGCGCCCGGCTCTTGCGTCTCTAAAAACTTAAAGATTTGCGGCGTGAACAAGTAGCGTCCGAGAATCGCCAAGTTCGACGGCTCGGTCCCTGGTGCCGGTTTCTCGACGAACGACTCGACTTTATGTAACCCGCCTTCAAGTGATGACTGAAGGTCAACGATGCCATAACGGTGTGTCACGTCACGAGATACCGGTTGGACACCGATGATCGAGCTCTCTGTCTTGTTGTACTGTTCAATCAATTGACGGGTACAAGGCACGTCCGCTTGCACGATGTCATCACCAAGCATGACGACGAACGGTTCGTCTCCGATAAACGCTTTCGCTTGAAGCACGGCGTGACCGAGCCCTCTCGGCTTCGATTGACGGATGAAATGGATGTTGATGTTCGTCGTCTCTTCGACGAGCTTCAAAAACTCCGACTTCCCTTTCTCAATCAATTGTTGCTCAAGCTCTGGCACCGAGTCGAAGTGGTCCTCGATGGCCCGTTTTCCTTTACCAGTCACAATCAAAATGTCTTCAATGCCTGACTCGACCGCTTCTTCGATGATGTATTGGATCGTCGGTTTGTCGACGATCGGCAACATCTCTTTTGGCATCGCTTTTGTCGCCGGCAAGAACCGCGTCCCGAGACCAGCTGCCGGAATGACCGCTTTTTTCACTCGTTTCATTGTCATCTATCCCACTCCTCTTGGATGGTTCTTTCTATTATGTCTAACCCATAGAAAAAAGGATGAATCTACCATCCTTTTAAAAAATTATAAATTAAGGGTATCACGTTCTATCCACCTAAAAAACCAAGGAAAGGAAATTAAAACATAAAATCGTTCGACAGATGTCGACAAAAATCATAATGATAACCTAGTTGTCAACCGTTTATTGTTAATAAAGGGAAATCATTTCTTCCATTTCCCTCTCCAATTTTTAATTGGAAGAATTGGGGGGTCGATGAAGACGAACTCGTCTTTCATGACCGCTTCGGCGTTGCCGACGTACGTGTCCCATTTGTCGGCACCGAGTTCTTTTGTGACGGCATCTTTGGCATCATCCCAATAGAACGTGCGGCGCCCGGTGCTATGGGCGTCCGAGGCGATCAAGTGGCTCAGTCCGTTCCGTAAGAACGCGAAAGCAAGATCTTGCACGTTCTGTCCGAACTCGCCCGTCAGACTGCCTGTCGTGATTTGCGACAACGCACCTGACGACACGAAGTCCATTAAGCGTTTCGGGTTCGTCGCGAACTCTTTGTTGCGCTCCGGGTGAGCGATGACCGGCGTGTACCCTTCCGTCTGTAGTCCGAAGAACAGTTGCTCGGCGTAGGCCGGGACAGAGTCGCTCGGGAACTCGACGAGGACGTAACGCGAGCCGGCGAGCGAGAGCGCCTTGCCTTGCTCAAGCGCCTCGACTAGTTCGCCGAATACGCGAATCTCTTGGCCGGCGTATAAGTCGAGCGCGATGCCCTCCTGGCGTAACACGTCTTGAAGCTTGGCGACGGCGTTTTGGACGTTCAACTCGTCCGTCTCGAACTGGGGGTGAAACGCGTGGGGGGTGACCACGATTGCGGTCACCCCTTCGCTTGCCGCGCGTTTCGCCATTTCTACCGCTTGTTCGACCGTCTCTGGTCCGTCATCGACGGCCGGGAGCAAGTGACAATGGATATCAATCATGGCGTTGTCTCCTTTTTACTCGTACGCGTAGTAGTAATAGTAATCGTCGCTGCCTTGCGGCTCACGCTTATTCAAGACGACACCGAGAATATGGGCCTCAGCGAGCGTCAACTGCTCTTTCGCTTTGACGACCATCTGGCGGTCCGACTTGTCGCAACCGACGACGAGGACAACGCCGTCTACTTTCCGGGCGAGGACACGTGTGTCGGCGACTTGCATCATCGGCGGGGCATCTAAAATAATGATGTCGTAATTTGTTTTCAACTCGTCGAGCACGCGGTCCATCGTCTTCGACGACAATAGCTCCGACGGGTTCGGCGGGATCGGTCCCGCCGCCATCAAGTCCAAGTTCTCGACTTGTGTCGAGTGCGTCGCTTTCTCGATCGTCGTCTTCTTGGCGAGGACGGTCGATAGTCCGATCCCGTTCGACAGACGGAACGTGAAGTGGGCCGTCGGACGGCGCATGTCGCAGTCGACGAGTAAGACACGCTTGCCTTGTTGGGCGTAGACGACAGCGAGGTTCGACGATGTCGTCGACTTGCCTTCGCCAGACGAGGCCGACGTGATGACCATCGTTTGTAAGTCGTCATCGACGGCCGTGAACTCGAGGTTCGTCCGGATCGTCCGGTATTGCTCGGAGATCGGCGACTTCGGCTTATGGACCGTGATCAAGTCGCGGCCTGTCTTGTCGTATTTGATATGTTTGTGTTTCTTTTTCCCGAACTTAAACATGGACTTCTTCACCTTTCACTTTCGCTTGGCGTTGTTGCTGCATCTCGACACGATCAATGACCGGGATCGACCCTAATACCGGGAGTTCTAAAATCGTCTCGACGTCTTGCTCCGTCTTGATGCGACGGTCGAGCACGACTTTGAGGAAGGCGATAGCGACTCCGATCATCAAGCCAAGCACAGTCGCGATCGCCGTATTGAGCAAGATGTTCGGGCTGACCGGGAACATCGGCACGGACGCATCCGACAACACTTTGACGTTGTCGACGCCGCTCATTAATTCTTTCACTTCTTTCGAGAACACCGTGCTGATCTCGTTGGCGATATCTGTTGCGAGCACCGGGTTCGTATGTTGGACCGCGATGTTGATGACTTGCGAGTTTTGTTCGCTGTTGACGGTGATCAAGTTACTGATGTCTTCCGGGGCACCGACGACGTTCTCTTGGACCGGCTCTAAGATGGCCGGGCTCTGGATGATGACGCGGTACGTGTTGACGAGCGCGACCGACGACTGGACTTGGCCGGTGTCGATCATGTTGTTTTGTGTCTCTTTCGGTGCGACGAGCACTTGTGTCGACGCCTCATACGTCGGTTGGATGACGTACGAGCTGACGAGGAAGGCGATGAGTGCCGCGATGAGTGCTAAACTTGCGATGAGCCATTTGCTCCGCTTCAAGATGGAGAACAGTTCTCCAAGGGAAATCGTTTCTTCATTCATATTCGTGTTCTCTCTCCTCTATTCTGTAAAATCACGACTGGAAAATTTCCGCAAATAATATTTTTACTGACAATACCAAAACATTATAGCAAAAATTCTCTCCCGTGATGACCCATTTTTTAAAAATTGGGTTTTTTGGCATGCAAATCTGCTAAACTTTGAAAGGAATAACTTTACAAAAGGGGGAGACAATAGTGCACGTTAGTGAGCGCCTACTCCAGCTATATGCCGATGTCGATGCGTCGACACGTACAAAATTACAAACTTTAATCAAACAAAATCTAGGGGACGGCAAATCGTTGACCGTTTCTTTTGAAGAACTGACCGGTGCGACGAAAGCCTCACTCCCGACCGATGAAAAATCAGCGGCCGACTTCACAGCTTGGATCAAAGACGGGAAGAAAGATGCCACGTTCCTTCCATATTATGTGTCTTTACTCGAGAAGCATGATCGGGTACTGAACAAAGAAGCGACGGTGCCGCAACCAATCAAAGTTGACAAGACAGTCGTCAACGAGACAATTGCCGACGCCGCATCGGAAAAAACGCCACAATCAGCAGCACAGACTCAGAAGCCGCGTTACGTACCGGAGACATCGGTCCCGTCACGCGCCGAACGGGCCAAGCGAATTGAACCGGCCCGCCCTCGTAAGAAGAAAGGCAAATGGCTCGGTGGCCTGTTGCTCGTCGCAGTCTTATTAGGCGGTGGCTATATCGGGTATCCATATGTAGCGGCGCTGTTTGAGCCGAGCGAGACAACGGAAGTCGAAGCCCCGGCGCCTGAACCGGAACCGGTCGTCGAACAACCGGAGACGAACTACGTCTGGCTGGCGACGAAAAACGTCAACCTCGTCAGCGAACCGAACGGCACGACAGTCACCTATATAGGAGATATCGGCGATCGCTACGAGATTGTGAACGAACAAGACGATCATGTCGAAGTCGACCTCGACGGCACGACGGCTTGGGTCGCACTCGACGCCGTCACGACCGACTGGCCGTCACGCGATCTGACTGACAGTACGCTGCTCGACTGGGCCGAGACAAACCTAGACAACGCTTGGCTTGGTGAAACGCTCCCTGATTTCTTCGCGATGAACGAGGCCGCACTCACCGAGACGATCGGCGCACCGTACGGTCGTGAGACCGACGCCTTGAACGCCTACGCGTTCTACAACGGCGGCTTCTTCGTCATTCAAGACGACCAAGTGCACGCCATCGACTGGACGAACACGCAACTCGCGCGCGAGGCGTTCGACCCGCTCGGTGAACCCGTCATCGAGACGAACGACGCGCTCGTCTATGAGAGCGAGACGTACTCGCTCCGCTTATTTATCGGCACGAACGGACAGACCCGCGTGCGTTTGACAGAAAAATAATAGTTTTCTTCGGAAGGAGTAACCCCTATGACTACGATTTTAGTTACAGGTGGTGCCGGCTACATCGGCACCCACACCGTCCTCCAACTACTTGAGACCGGACACGACGTCATCGTCGTCGACAACTTGTCGAACAGCCGCCGTGAGGCGCTCGACCGCGTCGAGGCGCTGACCGGTAAAACGGTCGAGTTTTATCTCGGCGACATCCTCGACCGGGAGTTATTGGAACAGATCTTCTTGAAACATACGATCGACGCCGTCATCCATTTCGCCGGACTGAAAGCCGTCGGCGAATCGGTGAACGAACCGCTCCGCTATTACGAGAACAACGTCGTCGGGACGACCGTCCTGCTCGATGTGATGAACGCGTTCGACGTGAAACGGATCGTCTTTTCTTCTTCTGCGACCGTATACGGCATGCCGGAACGGACGCCGATCGACGAATCGTTCCCGCTCAGCGCGACGAACCCGTATGGCCGCACCAAACTGATGATCGAAGACATCATGCGCGACTTGGCCGTCGCCGACCCGGCGTGGAGCATCGCGCTCCTCCGCTATTTCAACCCGATCGGTGCCCATGAGTCAGGCCAGATCGGTGAAGATCCGTTCGACGTACCGAACAACTTGATGCCGTACATCACGCAAGTCGCCGTCGGCCGCTTGAGCGAACTGAGCGTGTTCGGTGACGACTACGACACACCGGACGGCACCGGCGTCCGCGACTACATCCACGTCGTCGACTTGGCAGAAGGCCACTTGAAGGCGCTCGACTACGTCATGGACCACACCGGCGCCGAGGCGTTCAACCTCGGGACCGGCACGGGCTACAGCGTGCTCGACCTCGTCAAGGCTTTCGAGGTGGAGAGTGGAAAAACTGTCCCGTATAAAGTGACGCCGCGTCGCCCAGGCGACATCGGCAGCTGCTACGCCGACCCGACGAAGTCGAAAGACGCGCTCGGCTGGGAAGCGAAACACGACGTCCGCGCCATGTGCCGCGACGCCTGGAACTGGCAAGCGAACAACCCGAACGGTTACCGGGCATAAGAAAAACCCCTTACGTGAGAACGGAGGGCACTGAAAAACTTCAAATAATTTTGAGCAGAGGAGCGTCATCCCGGATGGGATGGCGCTCCTCTGCTTTCATTGCCCTTCAAGCCGCCCTGTCCGGCACGCCGCTTTCCTGGGGGCGGTCAGCGAGCCGCATCGCGACGATGTCGCTGCTGGGTCTCGCCTTGCCCGCTGTTCCCCCGGGAGTCGGCGTGCCCTCGGGGCGACGCTGTACGTCCTTGCCGTTTCGGACTAAACTGGCTATAACTACACATCCTGGAG